>CAZHWD010000219.1:0-31828 GCA_964536335.1 uncultured Eudoraea sp.
AAGAATAAGTAATGAAACTGAATTTAGGGATGGTACCACTTCAGTGGCTTATAAATCCCTAAAAATGATAAGCGATACCTTCGGGAAAGACAACAGGCAATCAAAAAAAATATTGTTTATAGGAGCAGGCGATATTGTAAAACAACTTTTTAAGTACAATTCCAAGTTTGACTATAATGATATTTATATTAGTAATAGAACCGAAGAGAAGGCAATTCTTTTAGCAAAAAGATATGGTTGCAAAGTTTATAAGTGGGACAAAGTAGTTCAAAATGAATTCAATGGTTTTGATGTACTAATCAGTGCTGCCAGCAATTGTCATCGCCTTATAAATAATATCGTAAATGAACATAGCAAATTACTATTAATTGATCTGGCACTTCCAGGCAATATTAATAAAGAATTAATACAACAGAACAATGTAACGCTTTATGATCTCGATACAATTTCTGTAGGATTAGAAAACACCCGAGAAAGAAGGAACGCATCTATTGGTAAAGTGGTTCATATCAATAACGAGGAACTTGAGGTATTCAGTAACTGGTATCGGGAAACTCCTTTAAGAGTATTTTTAGCTGAGCATAAAATTTTAGTAAATAAAAAGGTTAAGGCGTATTATAAGGCCAATGGTTTTAAAGAAGATTCAACGGAAATTAGACAATCTACGAACAGAGTTATGAGAAAACTCATAATACATTACGAAAATCCATTGCTAAAGGACGAATTAGATACTATTATTGACGAACATATTTTTTGAGAATTGAATTTAAAAAAGAAACTAAGTATTATAAATCCTGTTTTATCAACAATAAGTATTCAATTCCTATGAATTATAATTATATTCTTCTTGTTTCTGTACTTTTTATTTGCTTAACTAGCTGTAATAGAGGCCCTAAAACTGTAGAGGCCTTCTCCATAGCCAAAAAATCTGCAGGAACCTCATTTACAGATATTGTAGATAACGAAATTCATAGCATAACGGTTCTTGAGATAATCCCAGCATCCAAATATGTATATCTAAAAGTTAAAGAGGATAATGATCCGTTTTGGATAGCAACTAAAAAAAGAGAGATTGATAGTGACTCAACCTACTTCTATAGGGAGGCTTTGCTTAAAACTGATTTTAAAAGTAAAATACATAACAGGGTTTTTGACACAATTTATTTAGTCAACAAACTGGTAACACAGATGCATGGGGCCAAGTACACATCAGAGAACTCTGATAGTAATCAAAGAAAAGAAAGGAAAAAAGAACCGGTTGAAGTGACCACGCACGAAGATAAAAATATCAATTATAAAATTTACTCTGAAATTTCAGCCTTATTGGATGATCCAGATAAATTTGATGGACAAGCTGTACAAATAAAAGGAAGATGCGTTAAGGTGAATAACAATATCATGAAAAAAAACTGGATTCACCTTAAAGATGGAAGTCAGGACGATTTTGATCTTATAATCACAACGAATATGTCTTCACAGGAAGGTGATATAATTACGATACGGGCCTTCGTAGCCCTTAACAAAGATTATGGGGCTGGCTATTCATATGATTTAGTTTTAGAAAATGGCGCCATTATACAATAATATTCCATAAATATGAATAAAAGGTACCCATAAATAATAGATACCCTTTTTCTATGTGTCAATATCCGATTCATCTATAATATAATGTGTAAAATGTCCAACCTACTGCTGTCTCTCTTTATCGTTGGTATTAACCACATAAGTGACCGATAGATTTATTAGAAAATCGTTAAAAAAAGCCGAAGTGTCCATGACCGCTGAAGAAATGGAAACGATTATTGCAGAACAGGCTTCTTTATTGAAAAATACTTATGTTTAAATGATTCCTTAGGTTCAAAAAACAATGAGAATCCCAGGCTTTTAGCCTGGGTTTTCTTTTGTGGAGAAAGAGGTTTATAAACATTACTATTTTTTAATTGTTGTGGAATTAGCATAAAAACCATTTTAGGTTAAAATTCAACTATTTATTAGGACCAGATTCTAAAAATAGTAGCGTAAATCTATGTAACAAATATTACAAACATGACATATATCATGCAATATCAAATGATTAGCTATTAGATTTGAAGAAACGGGATCATATATGAGCCACTTAAATAATAAGCTGATTTTTTTAATTTTCTTTAAGGTTCATGAGATCTCTTTTTGATTTGATCTCTTAAAAGATATTGAGACGTTGCGTCCATTTTCTTTTCGCATTAGTTTTTAATTATAACCCTGGTTTTAAATTTAAAAACGAATTATGGAAAATGAAAATTCCAAAAATCCTAGCCGAAGGAAATTCTTAAAAAACCTTTCATCCGGAAGTGCACTTACCGTATCTGGTTTGGCGTATTTTTCTGTTTCTTCCTGCAAACAAGCTTCTGACAAAAAAACTACATTATTAACAACAGATGGTAAACTGGTACAGGTTCCAAACTCTGAAATTGAAGATATGGAACATAAACATCTTCCGGCAACACCGGAAGAATCCCGTTTAGGGATTCCGGGGAAAAAATTTGTGATGGTAGTGGACCTGGCCAAATGTAAAAATGCAAAGAAATGCATTGAAGTATGTGACCATACCCATAATTTAACTCCGGACCGTCCTTATATAAAGGTTCTGGAAATGCAGGATAATGAAAAATCGTCACCCTATTGGATGCCAAAAAAATGTTTCCAATGTGACAATCCACCTTGTGTAAAAGTTTGCCCGGTTGGGGCAACATATAAACGTACAGATGGCATTGTACTCATAGATAATGAACGCTGTATAGGTTGTAGATTCTGTATGGCTGCCTGCCCATATTCAGCACGAGTATTTAACTGGGGAAAACCACCAGGTGAAGATGAAAGTATTCCTTATTCTCCTGAAACCAGTCTTCCAAGCCAAATAGGCACAGTAGGAAAATGTGATTTTTGCCCTGATATGCTGCGGAATAATGAACTCCCCCATTGTGTTACTTCCTGTCCTAATGGTGTCATTTACTTTGGGGATGAGATCGACGACACTGTTACCAATGGAGAAGAAACAGTACGGTTATCTACTTTACTGAAAGAAAAAGCCGGGTATCGATATATGGAAGAATTAGGTACGGAACCACGTGTTTATTATCTCCCGCCTGTTGACAGGTTGTTCCCCTTTGAAGAGACCACTCAAGAAAACAGTGAGTCATGAGTAAACCGAATATCGAACTTCAAAAATTTAGAACAAGAAGAGGAAAACGCCTCTTAGGTCATTTGATTACAACGTCCTTACAATATAAATTGTGGATTGCATTCTTACTCATACTTATTTTATTAGGATTGATTGGCTATTATCGCCAGTTACGATATGGACTTATAGTAACTGCCATGAGAGATTATACTTCCTGGGGAATTTACATCTCAAATTTTGTTTTTTTTGTTGCTATTAGCCTGGTAGGATCATTGTTCAGTTCCATTTTAAAACTCAACAAAAATTTGTGGGCCAGACCTCTTACCAGAATTTCCGAAATTATTGCGGTCGCTGCTATTATTTGTGCCGCTGTAATCATTATTGTTGATATGGGTCGTCCGGATCGTATTTTTTATGTAATTACGCATTTAAGAATCCAATCTCCCATTATTTGGGACGTTATTATAATTTCTACTTATTTAGTTATAAGCATACTATTATTATATATTTCTTTACTTCCAGACATCGCTCTTTGTCGTGACCGTTTAACGGAGATTCCGAATTGGAAAAAAACGTTATACAGAATTACAGCCATCAATTGGCATAATCATCCCAAGCAAATAGCAATGCTGCAAAATGTAAACAAAATGTTGGCTATTGCTGTACTTCCGGTGGCATTTGCGATCCACACGATTACTTCCTGGCTGTTTGCGACAACCTGGCGTCCTGGATGGGACAGCACCAACCTTGGTCCATATTTTGTTTCAGGGGCATTTATGGCAGGGGCTGCCGTGATCATTATTGCCATGTATTTTATCAGGAAACATCTAAAACTGAGTAAATACATAACACTTAGTCATTTTGACAGGATGGGAAAACTCCTGGTACTCCTCTCCCTCGTTTACCTGTATTTTAATATTAACGAATATCTGGGTCCAGCTTTTAAAATGGTTGGGGTAGAGGGGGAACACATCACCGAATTATTTGTAGGAAAGTACGCCCCTATGTATTGGTTTGTTCAGTTAGGCGGACTTGTTTTACCTATTATTTTCTTAATGTTCAAAAGGTTTCGTAAACCTCTTCCCATATTAATAATATCCATATTTGTGGTACTCGGGGCTTGGTTTAAAAGGTTTTTAATAGTAATCCCTTCACTGCAACATCCCTATTTACCTATACAGGGAGTTGATGAATCCTATTTACACTATAATCCAACATGGGAAGAATGGGCAATTACCATTTCATCTTTTGCCTGGTTATTACTGATTATTACAGTGCTTATTAAATTGTTTCCGGTAATCCCTATTAAAAAATATAAACAAGGTTCTGAAACTGTCTTTAAACAAAATATTTTCTAAAATGAAATCTGAAACGAAACTTATTGGTTATTTTTTAGAGGTCATAATGGCCGTGACCTTCATTTTCGGGGCTAATACAATTAGTTACGGACAAGATGATTTACAAGATGCCATTGTAAAGCTTTCCTTCATAGATAATAATGAAGCTAAAATAATCCAGGCAAAAGCAACCGACCAAGATGGAAACCCTATTGAAGACCTGGAATTATATTTTTATGTACAAAGAACCTTCAGTTTATTACCCATAGGCGATTTTTTTAATTCAACCGATGAAAACGGCATGGTAGAAATCCCATTTCCGGAAGATTTACCTGGCGCTGTGGGAGGGCATGTTAAAATTGTGGTAAAAATATTGGAATCGGATATCTACAATGATCTTACTTTAGAAACAATCAAAAATTGGGGCATACCTACTCCAGTAGATCAATTTGAAGAAAAAAGATCTTTGTGGGCAGCGGCAGCAAATGCACCAATAACTTTAGTTATAAGCATAAGTGGTATGATTCTTGTAATTTGGTTTATTATTGGTTACATTATTTTTATCTTGTATAAGATCGGTAAAATCAAAAGCGATAAACATACCCATTTTATTGAAGAAAACTATTTTGAAGATATAATAGAAAGTTTTTGAGTAGACAATAACATAAATTCCCTTATAATGAAAAAACAAGTTTTATTTATCGCGGTAGTATTTGTTGGCAGTTTTATCCTGTTATCAATGACTTCCCTAACTTCCAACGAACAAGAAAAATGGGAAGTTCCATCTAAATACCAGAAAATGGTAAATCCCTATGCCGATGTCTCGGATACGGATAAAATTGGACGCATCTTATACGCGAAACATTGTAAATCATGCCATGGTTCTAAGGGGAAAGGTGACGGAACAAAAGCAAAGTCGCTAGATACACCAGTTGGAGATTTTACAGATGCTTCCTTTAAAAGTCAAAAAGACGGGAGTCTGTATTACAAATCGTTCATAGGACGGGATGAAATGCCCAGTTTTATAAAGAAAATACCAGATGAGGAAGAACAGTGGTTGGTTATAAATTATATAAGAGGATTATAATATAAGACTGCTGTAAGTAGCAGAGATGTAGGCTACTACTGCTTAGTATACTTCTTATTTAAAAAAACAGGGGTCAATGAATTTTGACCCCTGTTTTTTCTTATTGGATTCCTATTGTATTCCTTATCTATACAAGGTAAAGTGGCCTACATATTGTTGTCTTTCCTTGTCGTTAGCATTAACCACGTACCAGTAATCTCCTGAAGGCAATTCACTTCCGTCATATTTTCCATCCCAACCTGATACCTGATCCAATACTGCCACTACCCTACCATAACGATCGTAGATCTTGACTTCGATATTTGGGAAATAGTCTCTGTTCCTGGGAAACCACATTTCGTTGTTGTTATCCCCATCAGGAGTAAAGAAATTTGGAATTTCCAGCATCCCTGTAAAATCAAAAGGTATTGCTATTACTGCTTCACAACCACCCTGGTCTCTCACCATAATATTAACTATGGCATCCTCATTTGTCTCATATACATTTACATCGGCATAAGATACCCCCTGGAAGAAATACTCATAACCTCCATATCCGCCCATAGCAGTTGCTGTAATTTCATTAGGTCCGCTCTTGACGGCAGATAATGTTAGCGGTTCGTAGGCGTCCGTTGTAAAATCTACAAAAGTTGTACATCCATTAGAATGATAAATATATACCGTATGATCTCCAGCAGCTAAATTACCCCAGATCCTATCGGTTGTTGCCAGAGCGGTAATTGCATCTGTCGGGTCTGCAGGATTTAGTGCAAAAAGTAAATCCGAATACTGGCTTGGATCCTGCATTTCCACTGTAACTGTGCTGTTCGGGAATATACCATCGCAACCATATTGAATAATTGGTGTGGCAATTAGTTCGACTCCTATTCCTATAGGTACAATAACATTTGTTTCACAACCTCTTGAATCCCTTACGAAAATCACATACGTATCACCGCCAACAAGATTATCCCAAAACATCGAGGGGTTAGGTGCAAAATCTACATCAGCAGATGAATTTAATGCAAATTCATAAGGAGGAGTTCCGCCCATTACATCCAAGCTTACCGTACCATCCTGATCACCCAGACAGGTTTCAGGGGTAGAATCTACTAGCCCTGCCACTAATTCCATAGGTTCAGTTATAGTAATGGTCTGAGTTATCGTACAACCCAAATCATCCTGAATAATAACTTCATAACTTCTTGGTCCAAGATCGGTAAACGTCTTTCTATTAGGGAATAAAGGGTCATCGGCCTCAAAGAATTCACTTAACTGATCTGCAATGGAATAACGGATAGTTCCGGTACCTCCACTGGCTTCAATAATAAGTTGTCCATCTGTATCTCCATTACAACTCACAGGTACTGCCTCTATATAATCGAGTACCAATGGTGGAGGATCTACAATCGTAATTGGGGTAGAGATAGCTGTACAGCCACCACTCTGTGCATAAACCCAATAAGTTCCTGGTCCCAGGTCTCGGAATATTCCGGAAGATTGGGCACTTCTTTCTACATTTCCTCCTGAAGGGAACGGAGGCGTATCTGAATTGAGTAAGGAATATACGTAATTACCAATGCCACCAAAGGCTTCTGAACGGATAATACCAGTTGCCTCACCAGCACAATTAATGGTGGCGTTGGCTAAATCTAAAGCAATCACCAAGGGTGCCGCAGGATCCAGAGATATTTGATTGGATTTTTCAAAAGGACATCCATTCGAATTTTGTACATCATATTGGAATGGTCCCGGATCAATAGTAATATCCTCAGAGATCTGTACGGAAGTCGCTGTAGGATCAAGTGCATCTAATGGTAAAAATGGATCTGCAGTGCCTGAACGCCTGAAGAAATAACTTATCCCTACTTCAGGATTGGTTACCGTTAGTTCCATGATTCCCACATCACCACAACCTGGTGGTTGCAACTCTACAAGTTCTGCGATAACCACCGGAGGATCTACTATGTTTATAGGAACAGTAGTATAACTACAGTCCCATCCGTCAAATACGGTAATGGTATAATCTCCTGCTGATAAATTACTAAAATTGGTAGTAGTCTGTATACCACTGCTAGTACCATCAATTAGTCGATTAAGTTGATACAAATAATTACCGGGGCCCTGACCTCCACTTACATTAAAGGCCTCTATCTCACCATTATTATCATTGTTACATTGTAAAGGAATAACAACCTGAATATCAGCATATATAGGTGCCGGCAGAGCTAAATTAATTGTATTTGTAGCAATACATCCTTCCAGATCTCTTACATTCACTGTATATGTACCATCAGATAAACCTGAAAAGCTGTCATTAGTACTTGGAAAATCTTGGATAATAGTAAAGCCATCAGGGGCTATTAGTTGATACTCAAAACTTCCCCAGCCACCATCACCTACAGCGAATACCTCGCCTAGTCCTGGAATTGCGCAGGTTACTTCTGCCGTTTGTGAAAGTGCAACAGTTAAGGCCCTGTCTGGCTGTCTTACCGTGGCTATATTACTAACGGCATCACAATAGGGTATGTCTAATGCCTCAACATAAACCAACAGATTTCCTGCAGGAAGACCTGTAATAATGCCCGGATTTTGAGCTGGAATGTTGGTGTCAAATGTACCGGTAACACCAGTAGTTGTTTCAACACCTGCATTATCCCGTGAGAATACTTCATAATTATAGATTCCGCTGTAATTGTTTATTTGAATACTAATCTCTCCATCAGTACCATTAAAACAGGTAACCGGTTTAGTCTCGGCAATAAGAGCCTCAATAGTATTGTAGTCAGGAACATTTACTACAGGAGTGAGGTAGGTACAACCTGCATTTCCAATATCTGTAACTGCAAATATATAGTCTCCGGGGGTACTTATAGCCCAACTCACGGTATCACTACCACCGGAATTCTGAACGGGTTCTGAACCTAATGGCAATATTTCCACGTCATAGTTCCCTGGGCCCTGATCCATTATTATATCTATAGAACCCGGACTTACTCCTGTACCCGATGCGTCACAACTAATAGAATTCACATTAAACGTAAAAGTGAGTCCTACCGGTGCATTGATGGTAACAGTATCCGTAATTTCACATCCGTTTTGATCCTTAGCCGTTAAAATTATGGTTTGATCTGTACCATTGTCAATTACTTCAAAGACATTGCTAGTCTGAAAATTAGTACCATCAAAGGCAGGAGTACCATCATTCATACTATAAGTATAGCTTGGGGTACCGGTATTAGCACCTGTACCATCACCATTGGTGTCAGTATATATTGTTATTGTAGCCGTATTAAATCGGTTACTGCTCGGATCGCAGGTAAATTCTGTATTAGTAGTAGCTATTTGTAAAGGTGTAGGTTCAAGAATCACAACATCTCCGGATCTGTCTGTACATCCCCTGTCTGAAATAACCTCAACCTGATAAGTCCCTTGAGCCAGGTTATCAAATATGGCCGTTGCCTGTGGACCCTGTAATATGATTGCCGTACCACCATCGTATAATACATAGGTAAATGGACTGTCTGTATCTGATCCCGGCAGCAATTCTACAGAAATATAACCATCGTTCGCCCCATTACATGTAATATCTCCTTTGGGAGTTGCTGATATAACCGGAGTGTTAACGATCGTAACATCAACTATTGCATTATCTTCACATAGCGGTATGGTATTTGAATCCAAGTCGGTCACTAAAATGTTATAGCTCCCAGGGAATACATTTATAAATACATTTGAACCTTGTGGTGGTCCAATCGGATTTAACAAATTATCCCTAAGTTGAAATTCAAAATTACCACTACCACCTGTTGTATTCACCGTAATTACGCCATCTCCTGCGTTACAGGTAGGTTCCGTAGTTGCACTTGCAGTAATTGCAAAGAAATCAAATACTCTGGCAACTATACTGTTGGTACAACCATTACCGTCCCTTACAATTATGGTATAATCACCAGGGTTTGGTACAATAAAATTAGGACTTGTTTGGAATCCGCCTCCAATATCATATTCAAACGTCTCATCGGGCAGGCCTGAACCTGTGCTCAAAGGAGAGAGGATGTTAACGGTGTAATTGGCAACTGCAGTACATTGATTCACAACATCCAAGGTGGGGATAGGAACACCGGGGGTCTCTGTCACTGTAACTGTTGTAAAGCTGGTACAGCCATTACTATCTTCAACATAAAAATCGTAATCTGCCGGGTATGGCCCTGCAATTTCATAGGTGGTCTGTGCTGTAAATACAACTGGAGCCGGATTACCGGTTGGAACATATGCAAAGTTATAACCAGGCGTTCCACCTGTTCCCCTGACTGTTACCAGAGCGCCCACATTACAATTGGCTGGTTCATTATTATCTACAACCAATGTTGGAATATCCGTTATAATATCTACCAGAGCACTGGCATCACAACTTGTATTGTTGTCATTAACAAGTATCTGATAATTGCCAGGTGGAAGTGCTGTAAAAGAGCCGTTATATGGTATAGGCTCATTGTTTAATACTGTAGGACCACTTATAATAGCTCCTGTATTCGTATCCTGTAACTCAATGGTAAGATCTGCAGGAGAAGCAATTCCAGTTACCTGAAAGTCTATCTGCCCGTTACCTCCCGGAGCACATGAGGCCGTTGTTGCTGTGGCTGTAACCGCTATGGGTGAAGGACCTAAAATGGGGTCTATTTGTTCAATATATCGGCATCCCAAGGCATCAATTACCTCAACAAAATAAGTTATACCATAGGCTATTTGTCCCGTAAAATCATGTGTGTCGAAATCCACATTTGGAGGGCCTAAAGGGCCACCTAAAAGACCTATCTGATAAGGTGGTGTTCCACCAACTATATCCACGATATACGTAAAGGCCGTGGTACAATCAGGAGGTGTTGTAGTCGATACAGGAACCAGATCTAATTGATTTTGTGTAATGGTCACGGTATCCCTGTCTTCACATCCGGAAGCATCCTGAGTTACAATGGTATAGGTGCCAGGTACTAAATTTGGAAAATTCACAGCAGTACTTGCTGTTGGACCTACTGTGGCGACGGTAGCACCTGTAATATCTTGAACAATATAAGTGTAATTAGGTGTCCCATTGGCAACCGCTGTAACATCTATTGAACCTTCAACAGTACCTGCCGCACAAACAGCGTTATTGGCAACGACAGTTGCGTCCACAGGAGTACTGGCATTAATTGTAGCAGATAATACAGGAGTTAAACATCCACGACTATCTCTGATAACAAAAGTATTGTAGATTCCCGGTGCAAATCCTGAGAAAATATTTTGAGAACTAAATGTAACTCCGTTGTTATCACTGTATTCATATGGCGGAACACCAAAATTAGTATCAGGAACCAATGTTATTATACCATTATTATCACCGCAGGTCGTATCTGTTGGATTTGCCGACCCTACAATACTTTCTGGTGGATCAATAGTAATTACATTAGTTTCAGTTGTACATCCCTGACTGTCACTTACCAAAAACTGGTAGGTTGTAGGAACTAAAATGGATCCATTTGGAATATCATAGATAAAGGAGTTCCCTGTAATATTATTAGAATTTGAAGTATAAGGGGCCCCATCAATACTTACCTCATAAATATCATAATCACCACCTGAGGGGTAACCATTAGAAATATTCACCTGAATCTGGGCAGAAATACCTCCACAAGTGAGTTCCCTAATTATGGCTCCACTGGCTGTGATTTCAGGTTCTATGATTAGAGTAATATCATCGCGACAATCATTGGCATCTATTACCTCAATGTTGTAGTTGCCGGGTGTAAGATTGATAAAAGTACTTGCGCCTCCCAAAGGTCCGCCATTTACTCTGAATTGATATGGCGGAAGACCCCCAACTGCATTTACGGCAAGGGTAGCTGCATCTACATTGTCATAACAGAAATCTGAAGCAGCTGCATCTAAGCTAATTGTAGGGGAAGTTAAAATTGTTAGTGTAAAGCTATCTGTAACTGTACAACCATTCGCATCGGTTACACTTACCTGATATAAACCATCAAGAGACAGGTTTGAAAAGGTATTCCCATTTTTTGGTCCTCGTGTTGAAGCATCCGGTTGAGTTAAGGTGTATCGGTTACCACCCCAACCTCCAACGGTATTAATGGTAACGCTACCAATATTACCATTCTGACAGCTCATAGGGGTAACATTAAGACTTGTTATAGCAAAAGCCACAGCCGGTTCCTGAATCACTAAAGTGGCCGTATCGGCACAATTAGTGTCCTCATCTGTAACTGTAATCGTATAACTACCTGCTATTAATCCTGTAACATTTATTATTCCACCTGATTGTCCGTTAAATACCGGACCTGCATCAATCTGATATCTGTAAGTAGTATCAAACCCATCTACCAGAAAACGGCCTTCACCATCACTATCACCTACGCAGGTTACTACCTTGGTAGCCTGGGCCTGGACAGCAATGGAACTAATATCAGTAATTGCAAAGACTTCGTCATAACTACACCCTGCATTATCAGTTACCCTAAAAGTATAAGTTCCCAGTCCCAGACCTGTAAAAACAGGATTGTTCCCATTGTTAATAGCACTGACCGCTGGGGCAATTATTTCATAGGTATAGGGTGCTGTACCATCCGTTACAGCAACAGTAACTGAAGCAGTACTGGTTAAACAATCAATACTGGAAATGGTAAAGTCCATATCCGTTGGCTTGTCTAAGGTATTAAAGACTATTGGTGGCAGACTTTCTACACAACCATTTGCATCCCTGATTTGAGGAGTATATGTACCCACACCGAGATTGGTATAAACCGTGGTAGGACTAAAACCGGCACCAATACTATAGTCGTATGGGGGTGTCCCTCCGGCTACACCCGAAATAGTTATCTGTCCGCCGTTCTCATTTAAACATGTAGGAATGGAATTGGGAGTGGCAGTACCTGTAATATTTGATGGTGTCCCAACTGTTTCTGTCGATGACGGAGTTGTACATACAAAAGACCCCTGCTGATATCGTATGATCACATCGTAACTGCCGGGCGCTAAATTGTTAAAGACGTTGCTTCCCTGGTAGTTCGTACCATTATCATTACTGAATTCAAGAATATATCCAAATCCATTGGTAACATTAACGGTAATCCTACCGTCATTAACCCCTCCACAATTCGCATCTTCTGTAGTAATGGTGAAAACAGGAGGTGGTAAATCTTCGACATCTATACTAGCAGTTTTTGTACAACCATTCGCATCTTCAACCAGGATATTGTAAGTTCCTGCCGAAGTTACAGTAAACATCGTCGTACTTGCGTAGGGGGCACTAAAATTGACGCCTCCATCCAGACTGTATCTATATGGCGAGGTACCTCCTGAAGTATCGATAGTAACATCAACCGAAGCAGCTCCGCAACCGAAACTATCCGATGCTGTTGCAGAAACCGCCAAAGGGCTAATTCCACTTCCTATATCTATAAGATCGTTGTTAATATCTAAAGTAATGAGTTCATTACATTTATTTGTTTCAACCCTTACACTATAAATACCCGGACTAACGTTGGCGAAAGTATAATTACTGGCCGAGTCCGGTCCAAAAGTATCTACTGTGACACCAGCCTTTATAAGCCTGTAGGTATAAAATCCTGGGACTCCGGATACCTGCACGTCTATACTACCCAATTCTCCGCTACATAAAATATCATTCGCGGTAACATCTACAGTAATATCCAGATCTTGTACGGTGACTGTATTTGAAGGAAACAGACAGGCACTGCCCGAAACATTTTTTAAACGTACCCATACCATGTAGTTTCCCGCGGTAGTAATATCAAAAAACGGGTCATCCTGATAAGGACCTGCCGAATTATTAAGGCTATACTCATATCCTGCAGGGACATTTGTTACTTCTACCCTTCCTGGGTTTCCACAAATGATATCCTCATGAATGAGCTGAGGATCTAATGGGTTTAAAGAGGACTTAAAATAGTAATATTGACCACCATCTACACGCACACGAAATTCTCCCGAAGAATCCAGGTCATAGGTAGAGCCTGTACCTACGGTATCATAACAGGTGTTATTTGTGTTTGCACAATCTTCAATAACTGACAAGGCACATCTGTTAGGATCAAGTTTTTGCCATTCATAACTACTCCCACTCTGACTTAGAGTAATGGTCCTGATATCGCTTGTTCCGCAAAGAAAGAATTTTGCAAGGGTACTACCATCATTGGGGCAAACAACTTCCTCATTAGCCCCCTGAATAATAGTCATGAACATAGGGGCATTTAAAAAGGATCCGGTTGTAGTGGAGCTTTCAAAAGGCGTAACAACATCAATGGCATTAGCTTCAGACAAAGAATTAACTTCAGACAAAGAATTAACTTCATCTTCTTCAGATGCTATTTCTGATATAAGCTCATAAACTTTGGAGTTTGCTATCGCCGAAGTACCCACAATTGAAAGCGCTAGCAAAAGTATAGCATACACAAGTTGCCTCGAGTTTTTTGGGAGCATAGGTTAATTCGTGTTATGGCAAGAATATGCGTGATTTGGGATCAGTATATTCTACAGCGTAATTATTTAAACTTATAATTTCTCTTTATCTTTAGGCTTTAAAATCACCTACTTATTATTTATTTTTAACGCTCAATTATGAAAAATAGTATCAAAGCCCTATGTTTATTCGTTGTAATGACCAATTTATCCTGTGCACAGAAGACAGATAATGGCGTTAATACCCCCGGTGAAACCACCTTTACCGCAGAATTAATAGTTGAGGGACTGGAAATTCCATGGGGAATGGTGTTTTTGCCTGATGGAGGTATGTTAATTTCCGAAAAATCAGGTGAAATCATTCTCTTTAAAGACGGACAAAAAACAACGATAACAAATGGCCCTGAAGTCTATAATAGAGGACAAGGCGGCTTGCTGGATATGGAACTTCATCCGGATTATGAGAATACCGGATGGATTTACTTATCCTTTGCCTCTGAAGAAGGAGAGGACAAAGGAGGTAATACCGCAATTATGCGTGCTAAATTAAATGGTAACTCATTAACAAGCAAAGAGATACTATATAAAGCTTCACCTAATACTACAAAAGGTCAACACTTTGGATCCAGACTAGAATTTGACGATCAAGGTTACTTGTATTTTTCCATAGGTGAACGTGGGGAGCGCGACATAAATCCTCAAGATATTACACGAGATTGTGGTAAGATCTATCGAATTTATGATGATGGAAGAATCCCTGATGATAATCCATTTTTTAATGACTCAAATGCCAAAAATGCTATTTATACTTATGGAAACAGAAACCCTCAAGGCATGGCAAAACATCCTGAAACAGGAGCCATTTGGATCCATGAACACGGACCACAAGGAGGAGACGAAATTAATATTGTGCAAAAAGGAGTCAACTATGGCTGGCCGGTAATTACCTACGGCATCAATTATAGTGGTACTCCAATAACAGATTTAACAGAGATGGAAGGTATGGAACAACCCATTCACTATTGGGTTCCTTCTATTGCACCAAGTGGAATGACCTTTGTAACTTCAGATATGTATCCTGCCTGGAAAGGCAATTTGCTAGTAGGGTCACTTGTTTTTCAATATCTGGAGCGTCTGGAATTAAATGGAAATGAAGTTACTTACCGCGAGAAGCTTATGGAGGATATTGGCAGGGTCAGAAATGTTCGCCAGGGCCCGGATGGGTTTATTTATGTTGCCGTTGAAGGAAAAGGCATTTACAAATTGGTTCCTCTATAATAACAACTAATCAATATAGCTACAGTTAATTCGCCATTTCCATAATTTGTTATCTAATGAAATTTATTATAAGTGGTTATCTCCTGATTGTTTCTGGTCTGACATATTTTATGATTCAGGACAAGGAGTTGAATGAAAGCATTCAAAGAGGTAAAGACATCTATACTGATTTCTGCATTACCTGTCATTTAGAAACTGGAGAAGGTGTAGAGAATACCTTTCCACCTCTGGCTAAATCAGACTATTTAATGAATAACAGAGAGTCAAGCATCATAGGAGTTAAGTACGGTCAGCGGGGTGAACTTATAGTTAATGGGGTTACTTACAACAATACCATGATGCCGCTTGGGCTGGAAAACGAAGAAATTGTCGATGTAATGAATTACGTACTTAATTCCTGGGGGAATACCGGGGCAAAAATGGTGACTATTGAGGAAGTGAATTCAATTCTAAAATAACGTCACTTATTCAGAGCGTCCAATGCTTTTTTAACCGAGCCGTATTGGTTAAGGACCTTTTGCGCTTCTTCATAATTCAAATGCAAACCCTCCATTAAATATCGTGTTCCCCTATCCACTAATTTATTATTGCTCAGTTGCATATTTACCATTTTATTACCCTTAACCCTGCCTACCCTGATCATTAAGGCCGTTGTAATCATATTCAAAGCAAGCTTTTGGGACGTTCCACTTTTCATACGGGTGCTTCCTGTCACAAATTCAGGTCCTACATTAATTTCTATAGGGATATCCGATAAGGTTGCTAATGGTGATCCCGGATTGTTTGTAATTCCGGCCGTCAATATCCCGTGAACTTTTGCATCGGTTATACCTCCAAGAACATATGGTGTGGTTCCGGAGGCAGCTATACCTACAAGGACATCTTTTTCAGAGATATCATAAGATTTAAGGTCCAACCAAGCCTGTTTAGTATCGTCTTCGGCGAATTCCACTGCTTTTCTAATGGCAGAATCTCCTCCCGCAATTAGGCCTATGACCCTATCATGCGGCATCCCGTAAGTTGGAGGGATTTCTGAAGCATCCAAAATACCTAAACGTCCGCTTGTTCCTGCTCCTATATAGAACAAACGACCTCCCATGTAAAAACGTTCTTCAAGAGCATCGACAAGTTTGGTAAGCTGTGGAATTACCTTTTGAACTGCTTCTGCCACTTTCTGGTCTTCATCGTTGATGTTCTCCAGAATAGACTGGGTGTCCATAAGTTCCAAATCTGTATAATCCGAGGGGGTTTCCGTAATTTTTGTATAATCCGACATATTATAGAAGGTGAATATCCTGGTTTCTGTAGAGGTTAAGAAGATTATTATCTGGTGCTAATTCGGTAATCATTGTGTTAATGGAGTTAATATCACAGGTTTTATATTGATGCTGTGAATTTAGCTTTTCAGATATACACAAAAGTACCGTTTTTTTGGATGCATTGATAACAGCCTTCTTCATCTGAACAATTTCCCAATCGAACTCGGTTAACCCGTGAATAGCATCAACATAGCCTGTTCCAATAAAACTGTAATCAAATCTGATTTCAGATAATTGATGGACGGTATAGGCTCCAATAGATATTTGAGCTTCTCTGGAAATCTCTCCTCCTATAAAAATCACTTTAATATCCGGGTTGGAAAGCAATTGCCAGGCCACCGGGAGGCTTAATGTAAAACAAGTAAGCTTAAGTTGTGGAGGTATTAAACGAACAAGTTCCAGACATGTCGTACCCCCATCAATGAATATTACGCTTCCTTCACGAATAAGACCAACTGCCTTTTGAGCAATAGTTATCTTTTCCTCAAGGGCATAAATGTTTGCATTACTACTTGCCAAGCCGGTAAAACCAAGAGATATTGCACCGCCATGTACTTTCCGTAGTTTATTTACGGTATCCAGTTCTTTTACATCTCTCCTTGCAGTATCTATAGATACATTTAGTTTTTCTGCTATATCTGTTAACAATATGCGATTGTGAAGTTCTACTTCATTTAATATGGCCAGCTGACGCTCTTCTTTTAGCATAAATCGAATCCTATTAATTACCGTTTACAAAGATAACAAAATAAATTTATTTGCAGTTTTTTACTGTTTTTTTTAATCAAAATAATTTTTAAAGCAATTATTTGCAAAATAGATTGCAAAATGCTGCATATTTTCAAATATTTAGCTATCTTTGCACTAAAGAATCAAAAATACAAGCAATTAAGATGGAAGAAACACTCACAAAACCAAGCGCAATGAGCTTTCCAACCGACGAAGAGTCACGGAAATTTGAAAAAATTAACACCGTTATTCACGAAAGTTCTGAACAGGCATCATTTTTTGTTGCCAATGAGATTGCGGAACTAATTAGACAGCGACAAAAGCAAGGGAAAAATGTAGTATTGGGATTAGCGACGGGTTCCTCTCCTACCAAGATGTATGAATTCCTTGTGAAATTTCATAAAGAAGAGGGCCTGAGTTTTAAAAACGTCATCACATTCAATCTGGATGAATACTTCCCCATGGAATCCAATTCCATTCATAGCTACGTTCGCTTTATGAACGAACATTTGTTTGATCATATTGATATCAAAAAAAGTAATATCAATATCCCGGATGGCACATTAGATAAGGAAGATGTTCGGGAATTCTGTGTTAACTATGAGAAAAAAATTCTGGACGCTGGTGGTATTGATATCCAAATTCTGGGGATTGGCCGAACCGGACACATAGGTTTTAATGAACCAGGTTCATCCCTGAATAGTAAAACAAGAATCGTAAGACTTGACAGAGTTACGCGATTAGATGCAGCAAGCGATTTTTTCGGTTTGGAAAATGTTCCAATAAAAGCAATTACCATGGGTGTTGGCTCAATTATGGCGGCAAGGCGAATAATTTTGATGGCATGGGGAGAAGGAAAAGCAAATGTAATTAGGCAAGCTGTTGAGGGACCAATAAGAGAATCTGTACCGGCAACTTTTCTTCAGCATCATGACGCATGTGATTTTATAGTTGACCATGCAGCGGCTTCCTCACTTACAAGGATAAGCACACCATGGCTGGTAAGCGAATGTGATTGGAATGAGAAGCTAATTAAGGGGGCAACCATCTGGCTTTCTGAAAAACTCAATAAAGCAATCCTAAAATTAACCAATGAAGACTATAATGAGTATGGAATGGGGAATTTAGTTGCGGAAATAGGATCTGCAGAACATATTAATCTAATTGTTTTCAATCAATTGCAGCGAACTATTACGGGCTGGCCCGGTGGTAAACCAAATGCCGATGATAGTCAAAGACCTGAAAGAAAAGATCCTTACCCTAAAACTTCTATAATTTTTAGTCCCCATCCTGATGATGATGTTATTTCCATGGGTGGCACACTTTTACGCCTGGTCGATCAGGGTCATGAAGTTCATGTGGCATATCAGACTTCTGGTAATATTGCAGTTTTTGATGATGAAGTAATCCGCTTTCTCGATTTCGCAACGGATGTGGAACAGGATAATGATGTCCTGTCAGAGCAGGTTAAAGAAGTGCGGGCATTTCTTAAAAACAAAAGGCCCGGCCAGGTGGACAGTCCGGAAATTCAAAAATTTAAAGGACTGATTAGAAAAGGAGAAGCGCTTGCTGCATGCAGATATTGCGGTGTAGATGAAAAGAATGCGCACTTTCAAAACCTTCCTTTTTATGAAACAGGAACGGTTAAAAAGAAACCTTTTTCTGAAGAAGATGTACAGATAACTTATGATCTGCTCAACAAAGTAAAACCACAACAAATATTTGCAGCAGGAGATCTTTCCGATCCACATGGAACTCACCGTGTTTGTCTCCAGATTATTTACGGTGCCCTAGACAGGTTGGCGCGAGAAGGAGCGGATTGGATTAATGACTGCTATGTATGGCTTTATAGGGGTGCATGGCAGGAATGGGACATTGCAGACATGGAGATGACCGTACCTATTGGACCCATGGAGATGGAACGAAAAAAGAGTGCAATTTTTAAGCATCAATCCCAAAAAGACAGTGCTATGTTCCCTGGAAACGATCAACGGGAATTCTGGCAAAGAGCAGAACAGCGTAATACAGAAACTGCTAAAAAATACAACGCACTGGGGATGGCAGAATATGAGGCCATGGAGGGATTTGTACGTTATAAATTCAATTTATAATCTTAGGCTTAATCAACCCTGCTTCTTTTAATCAAGCATAGTAGAGGCAGGGAATTAAACGCAATTGATGCTAAAAAAATTTGGGGTCTTTATCTTAATCTCACTGTCATCTTGCAGCCTGATTAAACACAAAAACACGATCCCCAAAACGGAATTTCGGGCAGTTTGGATTGCTACAGTGGCCAATATTGACTGGCCTCAAAGAGGGGGCGACCCCTGGGAAAAGCAAAAAGAAGAATACCTGCGCATTCTCAATTTTTATGATGACCTTAATTTTAATGCCGTGGTCGTACAAATACGCACCGCTGGTGACGCTTTTTACAAATCAAACCTTTCACCATGGTCGCGTTTTTTAAGCGGAGAAGAAGGCATTGCCCCGGAAACAAATCAAAACTCCTTGAAGTGGATGATAAGAGAGGCCCATATTCGAGGTTTTGAATTTCATGCCTGGTTAAACCCCTATAGAGCTACCTTCGATATGAATACTGAGGTGCTATCGGAATCTCACGATTACTTTAAGCACCCGGATTGGATGATTAAATATGGTAAAAAGTATTATTATAACCCGGGATTGCCTAAAGTTCAGAAACATATGGTTTCTATTATTGACGAAGTGGTTACCCAATACGATATAGACGCCATTCATTTCGATGATTACTTTTATCCATATACCATTAAGGATGAAGTCTTTAATGACTCATTAGCCTATGCATCCTATGCTCAAACCAATCAATCTCTTCATGATTGGCGCAGAAGTAATATCGATTTGCTGGTAAAACAGGCAAATCAGGTCATAAAAGAACGCAAACCCTGGGTACAATTTGGAATAAGTCCGTTTGGGGTTTGGAAGAACATAGCTACCGATCCAAAAGGATCAAAAACAAAAGCCGGCCAAACCACCTATAATGACCTCTTTGCCGATCCCCTGTTATGGATGGAAAACGGGTGGATAGATTATTTGGTCCCCCAGATATACTGGAGCTTAAAGTTACCGGTAGCCTCACACCGAATACTTATTAACTGGTGGGCAGAAAATCATAAAAACTCGAATCTTTACATAGGTAATGGAGCTTATAAAGTAAGAAACAACAGCGACAAAGCCTGGAGTAAAATGAAAGAATTACCAAAACAATTGCAATTGGCAAGAAAAACAGAAGCTGTTCAGGGTAATGTCTTTTTTAGTGCAAGATCACTTATGGCCGGGAACGAAGACGTTGTAAAATATATCAAAAATAAATTGTACTCCTATCCCTCCTTCACCCCCGTTTCACCATTAATTAAGAATGAAGAGCAACCTTTACCGGAGTTAGATAATATACTTGACAAAGACAATTATCTCAAATTTACATTCAAATTCGCAAGTAAAGGAATTGTCCGATTTGCCACTATTTATAAAATAAAAAATCTTAAAAACCCACCCCGCTGCAAGCCTGAAAATATTATCGGCCAAATATTCATGGATAATAGCAACTCCTTTAACCTCGGAAATGGGTTAATTAACCATAGAAAAAATATTGCAATCACCTTTACCGATAAGTTTAGAAATGTAAGTGAACCAATTGTCATACATTTAAACCAAATAAACCAACATGATACAAAAAAATAAGCGTGCGTGGATCTGGATACCAGTACTCTATTTTACACAAGGCCTCCCTTTTGTTTTAGTGGTCACTGTATCCGTTATTATGTACAAAAAACTTGGCATAAGTAATGCGGATATTGGTCTGTATACAAGTTGGTTATATCTTCCTTGGGTAATAAAACCTTTATGGAGTCCCTATGTAGATATTTTTAGTACAAAAAGAAATTGGTTTTTATTTATGCAACTTCTTGTCGCTATTGCCCTGCTTGGTGTGGGATTATTTTTACCTACCAATATATTTTTTGTTACCACTTTAGCATGTTTCTGGATGGCTGCCTTTGCCTCTGCCACTAATGATGTGGCTGCAGATGGTTACTATATGATAGGTTTAACTCAGGATAGACAATCTTTTTTTGTTGGTATACGGAGTACATTCTACAAGCTGGCAAACGTTACCGGACAAGGGCTTTTGGTTATTCTCGCGGGGTTTTTGGAAAATTATTATGGAGATAATACCAAAGCATGGTCTATAACAATGATAGCTGCCGCACTCTTAATGTTTGGCTTAACGCTTACCAACTTTTTTGTGACCCCTAAATTTGAATCTTCGGAAGCTATTGAGAAACAGAAACCTGCTGGGTTTTTTGAAGTATTTTCCACATTTTTCAATAAAAAAGGCATGGGTATTGCATTGGCGTTTGTTCTCTTTTTCCGATTTGGAGAATCGCAATTGGTGAAAATGTCTGCCCCTTTTTTCCTGGATTCCACTGCTAAAGGCGGTTTGGGATATACTACCTCTGAAGTTGGTTACATATACGGAACTATAGGTGTTATTATGCTTACCATTGGAGGAATCTTGGGCGGGATACTGATTTCAAAAGATGGCCTGAAAAAATGGATGTTACCCATGGTACTTTCCATAAATATTCCCAATGCATTTTACGCTTACCTGGCCATAACAAATACTACAAATAAGTTCGCAGTTATATCTACCGTGGTTTTGGAACAGTTTGGTTATGGTTTTGGGATCGCTGGTTTTATGGTCTATCTGATTTATATAGCTGAAGGAGCCTCTAAAACCTCTCATTACGCACTTGCAACAGGGTTTATGGCTCTTGGCATGATGCTCCCGGGACTGGTTAGTGGCTATATTCAGGAATGGCTGGGATATGATGGGTTCTTTATATGGGTGGTGATTGGTGCACTTCCGGCATTATTGATATTAAAATACTTAAAATATCCTGCAGATTATGGAAAAAAAGGGGCAAGTACTGAGGAGTGATAATATGGACTATCCAAAAGCTAAAAACACACTCACGCAAAAGGAAAAAGTTGGACAGCTTTTTATGCCTGCCGCATTTATCAATGACAGTGAAGAAGAAATATTAAGGTTACAAGATTTAATAGCGAACTACTATATTGGAGGGCTTTGTTTTTTTCATTCCAGGGCCAGTGCCGCTACAAATTTTGAAGGAAAGAAAAAGGTAGTTTATAATAAAGATAGTTATCAAGTTTTGAAATCTCTTATTAAACGTTACCAGCAAGTTGCTAAATATCCATTATTAATTAGCATTGATGCTGAATGGGGATTGGCGATGCGGGTTGAAAACACGCCACAATACCCATATGCTATAACTCTGGGTGCCATAAAAGATCATGACGAAGTTATTACAGAAGTTGGCAGGAATATCGCCTCTGATTGCCAACAAGCTGGAATACATTGGAATTTTACTCCTGTAGCTGACATTAATAGCAATGCCGAAAATCCGGTGATAGGCTATAGATCATTTGGTAGCGATAAGCACAATGTGGCCCGAAAATCTCTTGCTTTTGCCAAAGGACTACAAAGTAGAGGAATACTTACCAGCGCGAAACACTTTCCGGGACATGGTGACACAGCTACAGATTCTCATCTGGGACTTCCCGTAATAAACAAATCGAAAGATGAACTCCTTGAGAATGAGTTGTACCCGTTCATTCAGTTAATTCAAAACGGGATAGAATCTATAATGGTAGGACATCTTGCTGTACCTGGCCTAACAGGTGGCTCAATGGAACCTTCTTCCATTTCAAAGAAAATAATTAAAGGGGTTTTACGAGAAGAATTAGGATTTCAGGGATTAGTGGTATCAGATGCATTGAATATGCATCCTGTTGCCAAAATGTTCTCTAATAAGGGTGATTTAGAATGGGCAGCATTTGATGCCGGTAATGATATTTTATGTTTTGCTGAGCACATATCTGAAGGTGTTGAAACAATACAAATCAATGCAACGAACACTCAGATTGAAGAGGCATTTAAACGTGTTTGGGAGTTAAAGGAGAAAGCCATTAATTCAGAAGTTGAAATCCCAAATGAGTTGAGTAACCCCGATATTTTGAACATGGAAATTGCAAAAAACTGCATAACGATTTGTGATGGAAACAAAAGTGATATCATTGCATTGAGGCAAGAGGGCTTCTTGAGCATATCGAACATTCAAAATACTGATAATCTATTTATCACATTACTTAAAAAGCATTTGAACTTTAAAAGTATTTCACTTAATGAAGAATCTAATAATAGTGATATTGCCAGGGAGGAAAATATACTTCTTTCGTTATTCCCGCCACAAGTGAAACCAACTGATAATTTTGGTTTTACCAAGACTGAAATTCAGCTTATCAACGAACTAATCAGTTCTAAAAATGTTGTGATATATCTTTTTGGGAATCCTTATGCATTAAGGATTTTTGATTACAAAAATGCCAGCGCGGTTGTTTTGGTTTATCAAGAATTTAAAGAGTTCCAAAAAGTAGCGGTAGAACATTTTCTTGGTAGGCTCATTGCTAACGGTAAATTACCTGTAGTTTTATAGGAACTCTAGGTACACTTCAAAGTTAGAGCTATTAAATCAATATAAAAAGCCCCATACATTTAACAATATATGGGGCTACAATTTTATAAAAAGGCCTAACTCCTTATAGTTCCTTTATCTTAATATTTCTGAACCAAACATCATCGCCATGATCCTGAAGTCCAATATAACCTTTAGCAGGAACATCAGCCCATTCCGGATTTAAACTCGGGAATTTACTTCCTGCCACCAATTCATTCCATTCTGGTGTCCATAGATGGTATTCCACAACATTCTCACCGTTTTGGTTATGAACTACTGTGCCTTTATATACAGTAAGTTCAATTTTGTTCCATTCTCCTACTGGTTTGGCATTTTGTGGTTTTGCCGGTATCAAATCATACAACGATCCAGCCATACGATTACCATCTTTACCTAATTTGGCATCCGGGTGCTTCTCATTATCCAATACTTGCATTTCAGGAGCAGTTTTCCAGATAAAATCCAACTTTTCTTCGCCCAGGTATAAGATGCCAGAATTTCCACCTTCAGAAATTTTCCACTCTAAGCTCAAAGTAAAATTCTGAAATTTTTTATCGTAGATTATATCCCCTCCGTCTTTTGAACCTGCTTCTCCTCTACCTGAGCCAAGCATATGCAGGGTTCCGTCAACAATTTCCCACGCTGCAGGAAAATGCTCTTTTTTGTAGCCTCTCCAACCTTCTGAAGTTTTTCCATCAAAAAGCATTACCCAGCCATCAGCTTCCTCTGCCGGAGTAAGTTCATTCATTGGAGCTTCTTGTGTTTCTGGCACCACTGCAACTTCTGTTGGGGCGTCCTCTTTTTGATCTGCCTTTTTGTCTTTACAACTTGATAATACTGGAATCAAAATCAAGCTAAATATTACAACTAAACTTATTTTTCTCATCTGTTTGTTCTTTTTTGATTTTTATGTGTAGAATCGGCCTAATTAGCCAGTTCTACTCATTTTTATTTTTTGTTAAAGTTCATTCTCTAAACAATGACCTATGCAGGCATATCAGGTAATGACCAACCATCTCTATATGTGTGTTTGATCAATTCCTGGGAATATGCTAATGCATTCATTGGCTCGGTCCAATCTTTGTTAAAGGTTGGGTGTCCGTCATGAATCTCAAATCCATCCTTTATTACCGTCTTAATTTCCTCATTAGCACCAATATTTGTGAATTCCATTTTCTCACCGTCCCATTCTAATATTTTATTCAAGGCCTGTAAGCGAACAGCAAGCACGCCCATTACAACCATTTCATTAAATGGTCCGGCTTCAGCAAAATCTGAAGTACATGGCTTTCTATTTTCTGCACTTTCTTTACATGCCCTTACCCAATCCATTTCATGAGCTCCTTTATTCCATGCAAGTCCTAATTCATCCTCAACTCTTCGTTCTGTTTTTGCTGCTGATATTTTTTTACCAGACATCAATTCTGGTTCAACACCATAACAACCTACATGAAGAATATCTTTTGTTCCATAGAAGTAGGTTCCTCCTCCAAGCTTATTCGGGTTTTTACCTGAAGGCCAATTATCAGGTAATTCTGGTTTAATACCTCCATCATACCAATAAACATCCACCTCTGGCAATTTCATGCTACCTTGTCTTCCTCTCGATGGGAACGTAAGTTTGGCAGCTTGCGATACTGGCGCAGACTCATTCAATAATAATGAAGAGCTTGCTTGTGCTTTAGTCGGATAACCCAATTTTAGACCTTCAAAAACAGGATGTAAAATATGGCAAGCCATATCACCTAATGCACCTGTACCATAATCCCACCATCCTCTCCAATTCCAAGGATGATAAACCTCATTGAAAGGTCTCATTTTAGCTGGCCCTGTAAATAGGTCCCAATTTAACGTATCAGGCACCCAATCCCCTCTTTCTGGGGTGTTCAATCCTTGAGGCCAAATTGGCCGATCAGTAAAAGATTCAACCTTAGTTACATCACCTATTGCTCCGCTCCATAGTATTTCGCAGGTTTCGGCAACACCGGCTCCAGAAGCTCCTTGATTACCCATTTGGGTAGCAACATTGTACTCTTTCGCTAACTTCGTCAATAACCTGGATTCATAAACCGAGTGCGTCAATGGTTTTTGAAGATAAACATGTTTACCCATGGTCATGGCGTCGGCAGCAACAATGGCATGTGTATGATCAGCGGTAGCAACGACAATTCCATCTATTTCATCACCCATTTCATCATACATCTTACGAAAATCCCAATACTTTTTAGCATTTGGATATCTATCAAAAGCGCCTTTGGCATACTTCCAATCAACATCACAAAGACCTACAATATTTTGCGATTCTAAATTCTTTAGATTGGCAAGCCCCATGCCCCCAACACCTATACCGGCAATATTCAATTTATCACTAGGAGCTACATGCCCCAGTCCACTGACGGCATAAGACGGCACGATAGTAAACGCTGCGGAAGCAGCCAAAGTTCTGCCCACAAAACCTCGGCGCGTTAAAGTGTTCTCTTTTTTAGTGTTACTCATATTGTATTACTTTAAAATCGGTTAATAAAATAGTTATTCAATTTATCCAGTGGTCAAAAACCTTTCATAACAGTTGCATACGATTCCCAACCAAAATTTTCAAATTTAAATTTTTAAGATAGGTCAATTTAACGACTTGAAATAACAATTACTAAAATTACACATTTTTGTTAAAAATTAATGGTATAAATTTATCAAAAATCAATAGTATAAAACTATAAGAATTTATCTCTTCGATGAGACCTACTGAGATTAAGGCAATATAAAAGGTATTTGGTCAAAAAAAGAATCACATTTTTTTTACAATGAAAACGAATCTATTTAACTTTCATCATTATTAATCTTAAACCACAAGATACCCTGTTTTGGCAATGAATACATATAAAGTAATAGGATTAATGTCTGGCACCTCTTTAGATGGGCTTGATCTAGCTTATTGCCATATTTCTAAAACATTGGACCGATGGGAGTATGGTATAGAACAAACCAAAAGTGTGGTTTACACTTCGGAGATGAAAGAAAAATTGAAGAAATCGATTTTACTTTCTGCCGATGAGCTTTTAATTTTTAACAACACCTATGGCCAATGGCTTGGAGAGCAAGTAAAAATATTCATTAAAGAAAATGATTTGCATGTTGATTTTATTGCCAGTCATGGACATACCACACATCATCAGCCAGAAAATGGACTCACTTACCAAATAGGTTCTGGACAGCATTTGGCCAATGAAAGCGCCTGCAAAGTTGTATGCGATTTTAGATCTAATGATGTTGCTCTGGGTGGAGAAGGGGCTCCTCTTGTACCTATAGGAGATCTGCTTTTTTTTGGTAATTATGATTTTTGTCTGAATCTGGGTGGAATCGCAAATGTATCATTTGAATATGAAGGTAAGCGCATAGCCTATGATATTGGATTGGCAAACATGATATTAAACCATATCACGCAAAAAATTGGACTAAATTATGATGATAATGGTATGCTGGCAAGAAAGGGTAGTATTAACAATGATATGCTGGAAGGATTGAACAAACTTTCATATTACAAGTTACCTTTTCCAAAATCGACAGGATACGAATGGTTCGTAGAAAAGGTTGTGCCCGTCATTGATGTCACGAAGGATACCACAGAAAATTTATTACATACAGCAGTGCATCATATCTGTGAGCAGGTTGCATTGCAAATAAAAGCAAATGTAATAAAAGATCAAAGTACTCTTTTTGTTACAGGGGGAGGTGCTCTAAATCCATTTATGATGGAATTACTTCAGTCAAAACTCGCCCCAGCTGTAAGTCTCGTCATCCCATCAAAGAAATTAATAGAATACAAGGAGGCATTGATCTTTGCTTTAATGGGAATATTGCGCGTTGAACAGGAAATTAATGTGCTAAAAACAGTTACAGGAGCCTCTAAAGACTCATCTAGTGGAGTAGTATATTTACCAACTTAACTTATGAATAATCGTCCTATTTAAAAGCTATAACGGAATATTTCCATGTTTTCGTTTTGGAGCAGACACTTCCTTATTCTCAAGCATACTAAAAGCCTTGATTAGTTTTCTCCTGGTATTTTTCGGTAAGATCACTTCATCAATAAACCCTCTTCTGGCTGCCCGGAATGGATTGGCAAATTTTTCGGCATACTCTACTTCTTTTTCCGCCAGCTTTTTAACCGGATCCTCAGCGCTCATAATCTCTTTCCTGAAAATAATCTCACTGGCACCTTTCGCACCCATCACAGCAATTTCTGCGGTAGGCCAGGCAAAGTTAAAATCGGCACCAATATGTTTGGAATTCATTACATCATAAGCTCCGCCATAGGCTTTCCTTGTAATAACCGTAATCCTTGGAACAGTGGCTTCACTAAAGGCAAACAACAGCTTGGCTCCATGAACAATAATCCCGTTCCATTCCTGATCTGTACCAGGTAAAAATCCTGGAACATCTTCCAATACCAATAATGGAATATTAAAACTATCACAAAATCTCACAAATCTCGCTGCTTTGACTGAAGTTTGTGTACCTAATACCCCGGCGAGAAACATTGGCTGATTGGCAATTATGCCTATACTTCTACCTGCCAGCCTGGCAAAACCTACGATGATGTTTTCCGCATAATCTTCATGAATCTCATAAAAGGATTCTTCGTCAATAATACCATTAATAACATCATGCATATCATATGGCTTATTGGTATTATCCGGAATAATATCGGAAAGTTCATCGCGTACCTCATCCCCTAACTCGTAATGTAAAGACACAGGTTTTTCCCTGTTACTCTGGGGCAAATAACTCAGTAATTTTCTAACATCTTCCAGACAAATCACGTCATTAGCAGAGGTTTTGTGGGCAACCCCGGATTTAGTTGAGTGCGTACTTGCACCACCCAGTTCCTCTGCGGTTACTTCTTCATTAGTAACCGTTTTTACCACGTTTGGTCCTGTTACGAACATATAACTGGTTTGATCCACCATTATGGTAAAATCTGTCATAGCTGGTGAATAAACTGCGCCTCCCGCACAAGGCCCCATTATGGCTGAGATCTGTGGTATAACCCCGGATGCCTGAACGTTTCTATAAAAAATATCGGCATACCCTCCTAAAGATTTCACTCCTTCCTGAATCCGGGCCCCTCCCGAATCATTTAAACCGATAATAGGAGCTCCAACTTTCATGGCAAGATCCATTACCTTGCAAATTTTCTCTGCATGGGTCTCAGACAAAGCGCCTCCAAATACGGTAAAATCCTGAGCGTATACATATACTAGCCGACCATTGATGGTTCCATATCCCGTAACCACTCCATCACCAAAGTAAATTTCTTTATCCATCCCAAAGTCCGTCGTACGGTGGGTCACCAAAATACCCATCTCTTCAAATGAACCCTCATCCAATAAATAATTTACCCTTTCACGTGCAGTTAATTTTTGCTTCAGATGCTGTTTATCTATTCGTTTTTGTCCCCCACCGATATGCGCAAGGGTTATTCTTTCTTTTAATTTTTCTAAATTAGGGTCCATATGTTAGTTTATTGGTATTCTTAAGATTTTCTTGTCTTCCAAATATTGTTTAACTGCTAATACCGCAGCAATTCTGGCCTCTTCTTCTGCTTTTTTATTAAGTACTTCCGGGGAATAATAGTTTTTAACAAAATGAGTGTCAAAATTCCCTGATCTGAATGCCTCATGTTCAAAAACGAATTTACCAAAAGGCAGCGTAGTCTGAACTCCTTCAATATGATAATCCTCTATGGCCTTAAGCATAATTTGAATGGCTTCATCTCTATCCTTGCCGTAAGAAATTAACTTTGATAACATGGGGTCATAATAGATTGGAACATCCATTCCTTCCTCAAAACCATTATCCACGCGGACACCTTTTCCTGTGGGTAACTTATAGGTTTCCAAAGTGCCTACACTGGGTAAGAAATCATTAAGGGGGTCTTCGGCATAAACCCTTAGCTCTATCGCATGGCCATTTATATGCAGGTCCTCCTGTTTAATAGTCATCGCTTCTCCCCTTGCGATTTTAATCTGAAGCTCTACAAGATCCACTCCGGAGATCAATTCCGTAACCGGGTGTTCTACCTGAAGCCGAGTATTCATTTCCAGAAAATAAAATTTAAGATCAGCGTCCATCAGGAATTCTACTGTCCCAGCTCCCAGATAATCGCAGGCTTTTGCAACCTTTGTTGCAGCAATACCCATTTCTTCTCTTAACTCTGGTGTCAGTATTGAAGAAGGTGCCTCTTCAACTACTTTTTGGTGCCTTCTTTGAATGCTGCATTCACGTTCAAAAAAATAAAGGATATTTCCATGGCTGTCGGCCATAACCTGAATCTCAATATGTCTTGGCGAGGTCACGTATTTTTCAATAAAAACAGAGCCATCACCAAATGCAGATGTGGCTTCGCTTATTGCCCTTTTCATTTGCGATTCTAATTCCTTTTCTTCCTCAACCACTCTCATCCCTTTTCCGCCTCCACCGGCAGAAGCTTTTATTAAAATTGGGAAGCCAATTTCCTTTGCAATTACCTTTGCTTTCTTCACATCAGTAATAGCCTCATCGATCCCAGGAACCATAGGAATATCATAATTCTTAACAGCATCCTTGGCGGCCAGTTTACTGCCCATTACGCGAATAGCTTTTGATTTCGGACCTATAAATATGATATTATTTTTTTCAACTTCTTCTGCAAAATCAGCGTTTTCACTTAAAAACCCATATCCTGGATGAATCCCGTCTACATTTAGTTTTTTAGCCACTTCAATAATCTTTGATCCCAACAAATAGGATTGATTGGAAGGAGCTTCTCCTATGCAGACCGCCTCATCTGCAAACTTTACATGAGGCGCGTTCCTGTCTGCTTTAGAATAGACAGCCACAGTTTTAATCCCCATTTTATGGGCAGTTTGCATTACCCTGATGGCAATTTCCCCTCTGTTTGCAATTAATATTTTTTTCATAGTAGAATAGTTATTCAAATTCAATCAATAATTGGTTTTTATCAACTGCATCACTTTTCTTTACCGAAATACTTTTAATAATCCCATCCCTCGGTGAGGTAATTACATTTTCCATTTTCATTGCCTCAAGTATTAATAAAGGATCATCTTCATTAACTGCCTGTCCAATTCTAACATGTATTTCTAAAATAAGACCTGGCATTGGAGCTGATATAGAATCAATATCCTTAGCTGAAGAAAGTGCAAAGCCCATTTTGTTTATCAAAAGATCCAGACCATCTGATATAACAACTTCATAAGAACTATTGTTAATGTTAACGGTATACTTTTTACGATAAAAATCTTTTTGGGTAACCTCAGCTGAAAAAGATTTATTTTCCTTTAAAATGTGATACGAATTAGGAGAGGTTTGCAAGGCATCAATTTTCGAAATATCATCGCTGGTAATATTATACTCCAGATTACCGTCTACGACAACCTTAAACGAATTATCCATAGATATATTAATTTGATCTAGTTAAACAAATCTTCTTAGAAAAGACTATCAAGTTATATAATTTTTATGATTTCCATTAAAAATAAATAGCAATTAATTTAGATAACTTTTTATAAAAAATGTAAACTACTATAACTCATTTCCTATTTCCCAAATTAGTGCCCAAATTATCTCAATTGAGATCAAATTATCATTTCATTTTCACAAAATTATTCCTAAATTATTATTCTAAATATGAAAATTATCATGTTTTATAAGTATTTGTTCCTGTAATTATGCAGTTATAAAAGGAAGGCGATTGTCTGGATAAATATCATCCCAAATCTGTATTTTTGGTACAAATTGAACCAATATGTTAATAATCGGAATTGCGGGAGGGACAGGATGTGGTAAAACCACAGTTGTTAATCAAATTATTAACGAACTTCCTAATGAAG
>CAZHWD010000220.1:0-10217 GCA_964536335.1 uncultured Eudoraea sp.
CTCTAACGCTTGATTTACAAAGTGACTTCCTAAGTTTCCATTAGCACCAAATACTGTTATTGTGATTTCGTTTTTCATCTGCTTCCTCTTTTGTGAAAACAAAGCTACAAACAAATCACTATACAAAATATAGTACTATACAAAAGTATAGTGTATATTTGCTTTAACAAGTTTAGAATGAATAAGGAATTACAAGCAAAAATTGAAGAATTCAAAAGCTATCGAATAGATAAGCCTACATTGGAAATAATTGAACATTACAAAAAGGAACTGAGATCCATGCAGGATGCTTTAGACATCATTTCAGGAAGGTGGAAAATGCAAATTATCGCATTGCTTTGTAATGGTGAATTCAGGTATTCTGAATTGGAAAAAGGGCTTCCAAAAATATCGCCCAGAATGTTGTCCAAAGAGTTAAAGGATTTAGAGATAAACGAATTGGTGGAAAGAAAAGTTTATGACTCTTTGCCAGTCAAGGTGACTTATAAATTGGCAGACTATGGGTATACACTTGTGCCACTAATTATCGAATTGACGAATTGGGGGAAAGCCCATAGAGAGAAAATAATACAAGAAAATAAACGAGAGCACAACAAAGTATAAAAGGCATTAAAAACGACCTTTTATACAGACCGTTGTGCAGAATTTAAAACTCAAATGTTTCCCAAACAATAATTATGGGATTACATAGAGCTGCAAAGAAATTAAAATGTAAAAAAATAAGATATGAATATGAAATCAATTACCTACTGGGCAGTCACTGGGCTGCTTACATTCATCTTGCTATTTAGCGGGATAGGGGCACTTACTAAACAAGATTTCTTAATTGAGTCGATGCATAACATCAGTTTCCCACTTTATGTGATGAACATTCTTGGAACGGCTTACGTCCTAGGTGCAATAGCAATAATAGTTCCTGGTATTCCCTGGTTTAAAGAGTGGGCTTATGCGGGTGTTATCTTTGCGATGACAGCAGCCTTCGCCTCACACGTCTTTATTGGGGATACGTTTGCAAATATGGCACCACCTCTCGTAATCTTGGCTCTTACCATAGCTTCTTATGTGCTACGCCCTGACAGTCGTCGTCTAGTGACAATTCGCTCAGAAGAATAATTCAAAAGAGACCAAAATTTTAATTTGGTTATTTGATTTTGAGAATTATCTAAAATTACATTCGTTATGGAAAAACTGGCTATTGAATTAATTGGCATATCTTTTTTTATACAGACTAGTTACCTAGTTAAAGAAAACTCTGCACAACAACGGCTAAAATGTCAATAGCCTTCATTCGTCGGCTACTGCATTTAGCCCATCCGTTAGCTGCAAGCACAAAAAAATAAAGACCTAAATGAATAAACATATTGAATTCCCATCTCAAAATGAGTATCCTCTATATGCTGAGATGTATATGAAATTAGTGAAAAAAGACGGAAGCCTTATTGAGCAGTTGAAATCAAGTTTAGATAAAACAAAAACTTTGGTTAACAACTTATCCATTGAAGAATTAGACTATAGATATGAAAAGAATAAATGGTCAATTAAAGAAGTTTTAGTGCATATAATTGATGATGAAAGGATATATGGATATAGAGCTCTTTGTTTTGCCAGAAATGACAAAACAAATCTTCCAGGATTTGAACAAGAAGATTATAATCTTAATTCTGACACATCAGAGAGAACAATTGAGAATATAATGGAAGAATATGAAGCTTTAAGATTGTCAACTATTACTTTATTTAATGGACTTTCTGATAAATCATTAAAGCGCATAGGGATTGCAAACGGAAATCAAGCAAGTGCACGAGCTTTGGGATATCATATTCTCGGACACGATTTACATCATATTAAGACAATAGAAAATCTATATTTAAAAGAGTTGAGAAATTAAAGCCAGCAGCTAACATGGTGTATAAAACATAGCTGATAAGTGCTAAATCGAAGTTTTGTGCTAATTTGCATATAGCGACAAATTTTTAAATTTGGAATTAGTAAGATAAAAACAAAATATAAAAATTCGGCTCTGTGTTAATCCGAAAAGCTAGCGTCTTTTTAAACGCTGCGTTTCATGCACAAACCGTTGTAAATAATTTATAAAACAAACAAGAAGCCCATATCTATTATAATGATTAGAGAGGAATTTATAAAACTGTCGGGATTAGCCGGAGCTTCGGTTCTAATCTTAAACGGGTGTGATTTTTTCGTTTCGAAAAATGAAGCGTTAGCGACTTCTTCAGGGGGCGTTGTCATCCAAAACCCAACGAGCGGTGAGGCCATTTTCAGTTACATCAATAGAGTTAAGGGGGAATTTGATATCACGCTGTACAGACAAATTTTAGGTGCCGCTAACGAGTTCAAAGAAGGTGACATGTCACTAAACATCTCGGCTGCTAATAAACAGTCGAGAACCCATGCAAGGGAATTACTTGGTAATACTAACATCGGCAGTCTGAATGAACATTTAGTGTATAAAGATGAGATCCTCGAGCTAATTCAACAATCAACTAAGGAAAATCCAACATTAGAAAACTGGACGCTACGAGAACTTAAAGACTTTGTTATGTCCCAACCCGAGGAGAAGATAAAAGAGATCATGCCATGCCTGAGTAGCGATGTAATTGCATGTTTGGTAAAATTAATGACTAATGATGAGCTCATTCAAATCAGTAAAAAAGTTTTTAACCCTCTGCCAAATAGTAAAATAGGAAGTAAAGGCTATATGGGAGCTAGAGTACAGCCGAATTCCCCAACGGATAATATAGAAGAGATTAGCTGGCAAGTCTTTGATGCGTGGTCGTATGCAGTTGGAGATGTTGTTTTAGGCACCAACCCTGTTTCCAGCGAACCTACATCTGTTGCAAAAATTGAACATGCTCTATTCGACATTATTGCAACTTTCGGTTTGGAAGAAACGATTCCAAACTGCGTTCTCTCACATATTGACATTCAGGCGGAAGTAGAAAAAGAAAATACCGGAATTACCGGGATTTGGTTTCAGAGTATCGCAGGCACTGTAAATGCGAACAAAACCTATGATGTCACCATCAATAAAATGTTGCAATACGCTTCTCAAAGAGATGGGCAATATGGATTCTATGCCGAAACCGGCCAAGGAGCTGACCTGACCAATGGGCATGCAGCAGGGTTCGATATGGTGATGCATGAATCAAGAAAATATGGATTTCTAAGGGTTTTAAAACAAAGGATTGATGCGTTGAAAGGCGCCAATAACTCATGGGTACATGTGAATGATGTTGCAGGGTTTATCGGCCCAGAAGTCTTCAGAACCAAGGAGCAGCTGGTGCGGTGTTGCTTGGAAGATACTGTGATGGGGAAGCTGCATGGATTGACCATTGGTTTAGACATATGCTCCACGTTGCACATGGATGTGAACTTAGAGGATTTAGACTGGTGCATTGAAAGTGTGATGCCAGCAAACCCGGCCTATTTGATGGCATTGCCGACTAAAAATGACCCGATGCTCAGTTACTTAACAACTGCGTTTAACAACCATGTTAAGATACGTGAGCAGTTTGGTTATAAGGTAAATGATGCCATGTGGGATTTCTTTAAAGAACTTAAAATAATTGATGAGCAAGGAAATCCAACAAAACATTTTGGGGACCCAATTTGGGTGTATTACCAATTCAAAAAAATGAAAAAAGATGAACGATCGCTGGAAGAAATTTATGAAGAAGGAAAGCAGGCCATCGCCAGAATAGAAGAGCGCGGCGTTCCCATTGCGCAAGGCTTTGGAGATAATTACTGGGATTTAAAGCCAGCCTTGGACAAACAAGTGCATTATTTATACGAAGACGCCAAAGTGAGTTTGTGGACAGAACTCAACTCCGCATTTGTGCAGAGCATTCCCACTTCTATTGCTATAACCACAAAATCTAAAGATAGAAAAGACTACGTATATCACCCTGTGTCAGGGGAAGTATTAAGTTCCAATTCCATTGAAAAAATCAAGTCCATCAAGAATTCCTGGAATGGATCCGCTCAAGATATTCAAATCATCATTTCTGATGGATTAAATGCCAAGGCCTTGATGGATGAGGGACACTTATTGCCTTTTTTAAATGGCCTGTTAAGTAAGTTAAAAGAACGCAATTACTCACTGAGTGATAAACACCTAGTGCTAAAGAATGGACGTGTACGAGCCGGTTATGCTTGTGGAGAAATCTTGTTTGGTCAAAAGTCATCCTCCCCAAAAAGTCATTGTATTATTCACCTAATTGGAGAGAGGCCTGGATCAGGGCATCATAATTTTTCTGCTTATTTGACAGTTGCCCAATCATACACTTGGAACTCGAAGGGAACCGTTGATCATAACATATCCAGAGTAGTTTCTGGTATTTCTGACACTGCTTACAATCCTAAAGAAGCAATTATTGAAACGTTAAAAATCATTAATGAACTGTTCTTAATTCATGCCTGAAAAGTTAGACAATTATAAAAACTATTTACAACAATGTATAAAGCGCATTGAAACGCGCCTTATACTAACCGTTGTGAGTAATTAAAACCAAATACATCATGAATTACAAAATATTCTTTCTGGTCTTTTCATTTTTATTTAGCCTGACAATAGTTCAGGCTCAAATAATCGATGTTCATGTTCATAGTTATTCATCTACCGATTATTGGGGAGGAATTCAGCATCCAACAGGCATTCAATCGCCAAAGACTGCAGACGAACACTTACAACAAACAATTGCTTTATTAGATAAACATAAAATTGAATTCGCCGTAGTAAGTGGGACTTCTATGGAGAGCGTTGAAAAATATGTTACGGCCGATGCAAGATTTATTCCTGGATATATGGATGATGAGGAATTAATTTCCATCGATAAATTTGAGAAATTAATAATGGAGGGTAAAATTAAAGTTTTTGGAGAGATAACAGGAGTTTATTTTGGTCGAACACTTAATGATCCAATCTACGCGCCTTATTTACAACTATGCGAGAAATATGAGGTTCCTGTCGCCTATCATACAGGAGGAGGGCCGCCTATGACTCCATATACTTGTTGTCCAAAATTTAGAATTTCATTGGGAGATCCGTTTCTTATAGAGGACGTCTTAGTAAAGTATCCAAAACTCAAGGTTTACTTAATGCATGGCGGTGAAGTTTTTTTTGAACATGCAATAAGAATGTTATCACTTTATAGACATCTATATATTGATCTGGGTGTTTTATTATGGGTCGACCCAATAGCTACTGACTATGCTATACGACTACTTAAATTCGCTAAAAATGCAAGAGTATTAGATCGTGTTATGTTTGGTTCAGATCAAATGGTATGGCCGGGAGCCATATCTAAATCCATAGAATTTCTTAATAGTATGGATTTCTTAACTGAAGAAGAAAAAAAGATGATCCTATACCAAAATGCAAAAACATTCTTAAACTTAGAATGATAACTACTCACAACAACGTATATAAGCCATAGGCTAATACCTATAGCTCATATACAAACACGTTATAGGCAATCAAAGAAAAAACACCAACAATGAAAAATCTATTAATTATTGTTTTCCTGTTACTAAGTTCAAATATCATAGTTGCACAAAATGGGAAATTTGTTGAAACAAACGGAGTAAAAATTTACTACGAAACGCACGGTGAAGGAAAACCATTATTATTAATTCATGGTTTCTCACTTAGTCATAAAGCATGGGAATCATGGGTCGAAGACCTTTCAAAGCATCACTTATTGATAATACCAGACCTAAGAGGCCATGGGAATTCAACAAACCCATCTAAAATATTTACACATAAAATGGCTGCCCTTGATATGTATGGCTTGATGGATTCCTTAAATATTGACAAATTTGATGCATTAGGACAAAGTTCTGGAGCAATGACTTTAACGCATATGGCAACTATGGACTCAACTAGGATATCATCACTCATATTGGTTGCCGCAACGTCCTTTTTTCCTGCTCAATCCAGACCCATAATGGCATCAAAGACTTATGAAGAATGGAAGAATCATGGGGAATACTATCAACCAGGAGGTGAAAAGCAAATAAAAATGCTTGTGGCGCAGTTTAATGCTTTTGCAAATTCTTATGACGACATGAATTTTACTTCGGCATATTTATCAACTATAAAATGTCCCACATTAATTATTCATGGTGATAGAGATAAATATTTTCCAATTAATATACCAGTTACAACTTATCAATCTATACCGAATTCATACCTATGGATTGTCCCTAATGACGGACATGGTCCAGCTGGAATTTACAATAGAAAGTCAATATGGTCAGAAGTTCTATATAAAGTAATTGAAGAGTTTTTCGCAGGAAAATGGGAAAATGATTAAAGAAAGCCTATAACAATGTATATGCGATAATGCTCCCTAAGCGGTCGCACTAGGCATATACTCACCGTTATAAGGAACTATTTTTGAACCAAAACTTTGTTACATGATATCAAATATTGATTGTATCTTTATAGTAACAAAGCGGCAATACAGTTTGCCTTAAAATAGTTCTTTTTGCATTTAGTGAACGATTCGGTGAATCGCAGCAAGGATTAACTGTGTAACTATTTGATATTTAAATATTTGAACGGATTTGGCAGCTTCCTGCCACCCCGACCAAGAGAATCCAATCACGAAAGTGGTTGGATTTTTTGTTTTTATAGCGTAGCGTCAACAGACACTTAAGCAGTGAAAACAATAAAGCCAAACAGGAAAAAGACCTGAATAACAATACGGTATTATCCATCTATGAAGATGCCGAACACAATTTGTGGCTGGCTCTGGATAATGTAATAAGTGTAATTAATATAGATTCTCCTTAAAAAAAAATTATATTGCAATAGTACTTTAACGGCAGAAGATATTCCAATGTTTGATTCAAGATCAGAACTAATTTCTAAAACAAAGCCGTAACGAGTTTAAAAAAGAAAAATATGAAAAATATCAATTACATTATTTCGACACTCTTTTTGATTTTATTGAGTTGTTCTGAGGAAACTCCCGAGATGTTGACCCCATCTAATCTTGTAGTTACATCAGAAATTAGTAATGATGGTTCCGGAAAGGTTACATTCGAGGCAAAGGCTACAAATGCCTCTTCATTTACATTTGTTTTTGGTGATGGTACATCTCAAGAATCATTTACCGGCAATGTGGTAAAGTTCTACGATATGGGAGGACAGAATACCTATAGTGTTACTGTAACAGCAAATGGAGCTGGGGGTTTAAGTGTTTCGGAGACAATTCAAATAGAAGTAAATGTTGACGGGGAACCGTCGGAGTTTGCCGAGATAATTTCTTTCCTGACCAACGATGATTCAAAAACATGGTATTTGTCGGCGGCGGAACCGGGACACCTCGGGGTTGGTCCTGCACGGGAAGGAATCGACGGAGATTGGTGGTACCCCAAATGGTATTCAGCCCAAGCTTTCGAAAAGTGTGGTAGCCCTGACTCGGATTGCCTATGTGACGATGAACTGACCTTTTCAGTCGATGGCGACGTAATATCTTATTCCCTCGATAACAAGGGACAGACTTTTTTCAATTCCGCGCACAAAGATGTGGTAGGAGGTACCGAAGTCGACGATTTTTGTTATGATTTTGATACTTCGGGTACCAAAACGGTTGCCCTGTCATCCGTCCAGGGCAATGTACCCGAGGCAGAAACGACAGGAACGCAAATAGATTATTCCAATGACGGGTTTATGGGATATTACGTTGGGTCTTCTACCTATGAAATTCTATCCATAAGTGAAGATTTACTATATGTGCGAACATATGACGCCCTCAATCCAGATTTGGCGTGGTATCATAGATTTTCTTCAGAACCCGCAACCGGAGGCGGAGACGAAAAGCTTGAAAGCATTTATTCTAATTTGGTATGGTCAGATGAATTTGATGTAGACGGTGCTCCTAATCCTTCCAATTGGACCTACGATCTTGGTGCAGGAGGATGGGGAAATAACGAGGTGCAAACCTATACTGATGATCCTGGCAATGTTGTCGTTGAAGGGGGAATGCTAAAAATTACAGCCAAGTCTGAGGGCGGAGAAGCCACCGTACACTATTTTGATGATATTACTTTGGTTGCCACGGGCGGAGCCACTTCGTCAGTTGATGATTTCGAAGGAACCGCACCAACTTTTACAGGTTTTGGAGGTGCATCGACACAGGTTGTGGCCAATCCTGATGCCTCTGGTGCAAATACATCTGCCATGGTGGGAGAGTCTACCAAACCTGTAGGTGCTGAAACTTGGGCCGGATCTTTCTTTGATGTGTCCGCCCCATTGGATCTGACAACGTATTCAAGTATCAGTATGAAAACCTGGTCTCCAACAGTGGGTGCGGTTGTGAAACTAAAACTTGAAAATTCTGCTGATGCCGATGAAAATTTTGAAGTTGACATGAATACCACCGTGTCTGAAAGTTGGGAAACTCTGACTTTTGATTTTAGCATGGCTCCGGCTTATAACTTTGATCGTATCGTTGTATTCTTCGATTTTGGAGTGAGTCCTGCAGGTGCCTATACTTCTGCACGAATCAAGTCAGAGAACTTATATGAGTTTACATATGGTCGTGTAGAGATTAGGGCTAAACTCCCCTCTGGTGGAGGTACATGGCCTGCACTATGGGCCTTGGGCGCTAATTTCGATACAGTTGGGTGGCCTGATTGTGGTGAAATAGATATTATGGAACATGTTGGAAACAGTGCCAATATTGTTTCAAGTGCTTTACATTATCCAGGTAACTTTGGTGGAACTGCTGTAACTGGTTCTATCCCCATATCCACAGCAACTTCTGAGTTTCATAATTACACCGTGGAATGGACTCCAGACAGCATCAAGTTTGTGGTCGATGATGAATTTATCCATACCAGTTTTGTGAATTCTTCTGCAACTCCGTTTAACGCTGATTTCTTTTTCATAATGAACATCGCCATGGGCGGTACACTTGGTGGAGCTATTGATAGTGCGTTTACCCAAGACACCATGGAAGTGGATTATATAAGAGTTTATCAATAAACGAATATATAAGGATTGCAAAAGGTCGGTAGTTTGAATTATGCCACCGGCCTTTTTTATTCCAATATTATGTTGATGAGGTACAAGTTTTGAATTTAGTTTCAGCTGCTATTGTATAAAAAAATATAGTTTAAGGAGAAGCAAATTTGGTTTCACTGGTAAATACGATAAGCTTAATGGAAGCTGACATACGGAAACTTTAAAACGAAGGTGAATGGATGATTGGTAATGGAGCAAGAAGAGGTTCCGGCAATTAAACGAATTACATTGGTTTCGCTAAACCAAGGTATATAAGACTAACCTAGTTTCGCTATAACTATTTAATGCGTCTAGATTTCACAATAGGTATTCCTAAATAAATAGGAAAAAGAAGTATATCCCCATGCTTACTTTATATTAAAAATAGCTAAAAAGTGTGCCCTTATTATTAATAAGGCAAAACATGGTAAGAGAATCCAATCACGAAAGTGTTTGGATTTTTTGTTTTTAAAGCGAAGTGCTGCCAAGCACTAAAGCGGTGAAAACAAAAAAAACAGACAGGCGATAGCCTGCATTGGATTAACTTGAGCAACAACCCTTTTAGGGCTCTTTATAATACTTTGACTTCTATACTGGCAAGTCCATTTTGTTCAGAAGATTTAGAAATCGAGGTTCTTCGCGTAAAAAGTCAAAAAGAGGATCTACACTAATGTAAGGCATGTTGCTGTCATGTTCTTCATACGCTTTTTCCAGCCATTCCAAAGCCTCTTCTTTCTTTTCGGCACGGCAATAAAGTGTAGCTATTTGCCATGAAGGAACGTAGATCGTATCACGATTCGTGATCATCATCTCGGCGGTACGCTGCATGGCCAAATGGTAACCTCCTTCTTCAAATCCTTGTTCAAGGGATTTCAAGGCCAGCTCATTTTCCCTCAATTTGTATATTCTTTTTGCAATATCAAGCGCCTTCTGCCAGTCACCCAATTCGTGATAGACTGCCCACAGTGCCGGGAGTGCAATACCCTGATCCGGTTCTATATCATATAACTTTAGCAACAATTCCAGAGCTTCTTTAAACTTACCCGCATTTTTGAGTGCCTGCCCATGAAGAGACATATATAATGTGTTAAATGGATCTAGCTCCATGGCCAGTTCACTATGTGGGAGCCCTTTTTCGGGATTGCCCATTATTGCTAAAAAATGTGAGTAATATGCCTGTGAAAAG
>CAZHWD010000221.1:0-21492 GCA_964536335.1 uncultured Eudoraea sp.
GAAATCCATCCCTGATCTACTTGTACAACCCCATTAATTGATTGAAATACAGCCTCCGTGCACCAATGGCAACCTCCCCCAAAACCAATTTTATCAATTTTCATTTGATCCCATATTAATTAGTATTTCCTATAAAATCCGGTGCGTATTAATGTCTCTTACTTTCAGACGAAGTAAACTTAAAAAGTTTACAAATATTAAGGCCAACAGATTCAATTATCTATATACCCTGGATTCTTGAAACCTGATTTAAAAGAGATAAATTAATCAAACAGCCCATTTATTTTCAGTATCTTTCGGAGACATTCTACATGTTAGATTATTCCGGATTTTTAGATGGAAGACTATTACAAAATAAAACTTACCAGTTCTTTTAGGAGATTTATAAATTTTCCAATATCTATCAAAACAAGGATTGGTTTTATTCTAAAAAAGCGGACACTGCTGCTCCTTTTTTTTCTGATAAATACTCTTTGCTGGTCCCAGGACTTAGATAAAACAGATTCTGTACAAACTACAAATCTAATAGATTCTTTACTTATTGATCACGATCTTAGAAACTGGTCTGTAAGACTTTTTGGGAATGTAAAAGGACAGGGTTTCAAATTGTCTAATGATGATGCCTCATTGACTTATATTCCGAATAATTTGTTTGGTGTTGGTATTGGAGTTGCCACCCGTAAACTAATTCTGGATATAGCATTTAATTTAAAGGATAAAAGCACTGAAAATACGGATCGATTTGACCTGCAGGGTGGTTTTATTTTTGATAAAAATGTTATTGATTTTTATTTTCAGATTTATGATGGCTTTAATATTGAAAATTCCTTAAACAGCAGCAGTGTTTTCAGAGATGACATTAAATCCATTGACGGTGGTATTGATTATTTATACCTTTTCAATGCCGGAGAATACTCACAGAACTTGTTAAGATCAGGACTTAAAGGCCAAAAACAGAACATATTTTCATTTGGTGTTGGAGGATTCTTGGTATATAATCAGATCTCAGCAGATACCTCTATTGTACCCCAGGAGTTTATCTCTGATTTCAATGAGCAGGCCAGAATTACCAATATGACTAATTATGGAATTGGCGCAATGGGTGGTTTGGCCGGCCTCTTTAAACTCCCCTCAAATTTTTATGTAGGTGTTGGTGCCAAAGCAGGTATCGCCCTAACCATAAAAAATGCTGAGACAGAGACTGGTTCCTATAATCCAAATAATCCTGTGCTATATAAACTAAATGGATCGATACTTTTTGGGTATTTATGGAACCGCTTTTACACTAATATAAGCTTTCGAGCTTCTACGCATGCGTCCAGTCTTGGTTTCGAGAATAACGGTGCTTTTGCACTTCTAAATGGGAAGCTCGTGCTGGGTTATAGAATTAAAGGCAATAAAAAATCCTTTAATTAGTCGCGAGAGTAACTAAATTATTGAAATCGGTTAATTTCAGATTTACATCCTTCAACGCCAATCGAAAAACAGATACCTGAGTTTTTTGAGCAGCTGTGTTATAATTTGTGGTCTTGGTTAATTTTATATAGACAGGAGATAATTTTTTATTTCCTCTGTAATTAACGTTTATCTGCCACTTTCCCGGTAACGACCCATCAACAAAAAATTCTTCAGAAGAATACCCAATGGTTTTCTCCTCTTTAATGCGTTTAGCTGCATTCGCCAACGAATGTTCCCAGATAAAATTATTCTTTTGCGGATTTACAAATTCCAAATCAAATTCCGCCTCGCTGTCATTCCATTCAAAAAATAACCTGGTTTCGCCTTTATTCTTAGTATAATTTTTAAAACCAATTACATTCGAATCCTCCATAAACTTTGTACTATGAAGTACAAATAGGTTGTTCATTTCCCCATCAATTATCGTTTGAATAGCTGAGCTATCATTAGAGAAAATACCTTCGTTTACTAAGTATTGATAACGAATGTACATGCTTGCAGCCTTTTTATAATTTCCAGTTGTTCTATAGCTATTTGCCATATCACGGTAGGATTGCATGAATTCTGGCCTTAAAATAAAAATCTTTTTATACAATTCCTTGGCCTTAAAATGCTCTTTCGTATAATCCAGAGAAAATGCCATGGCTTTGGCATAAATGGGATTTCTTTCAACAACCTTCATATTGTTCTCCATAATATGTTTGGCAAAAACTTCATCACCAGTGTCATAGAAAAATAGATAGGTGTCAATAATAAAATATGGGTCGTTTGCATATTTCGACAAATATTTTTGATAAACTTCTCTGGCTTCAAGATTCTCTTTACATGCATATAATTCCTTCAAATAACTAGTGGCATTACCCCGATTTTCGGTAATCGCATCATTATTATAGATATTATTACGCAGTAGAGCCCGGTCAAAGTTTTTATTGGTTTGAGAATCCCGCCTAATTGGAGAGCTAATGGTATTTATGACCACCACACCACCTCGGGCAATACTACCGTAACGTACTGCACCGGCCAATCCTGTTATTATCGCTACCCGGTCAATAATTTCTACTGATAAAAAAGGAAGCTTCTTTAAGACCATTCCGTCTAAATCATAAATTGCAGGTATTGCTTTACCCCTTAATTGAGGTCCCCCTCCCCTAATATAGACTTCTCCTCCCAGGCTAGATACTCCGGCCGCTCTTCCCTTCAATGCGGTTATTACATCTATTGCTCCCGGACTCAAATCGTCACCATCCACTAATTTTATAGAATATCCTACGCGGTTTGCGTCCAGATAACCAAAGGCAGTACTCAGGATATTCTTATTAACCCCATATTGTAACCTTAAGTAATCCTGATTATTGATTTTATTTTCTGCGACTACAACTTCTTTTAGTGCTTCTACTTTTATTTTCATTTCGATGTTTAATCTAGTGGTAACATCTTCGACCACTATTTCTACATTTTGCATCCCGGCATAATTAAAGACCAATACATCAGACGGTTCAGCAGTTATAAGATATTGACCATTTTCATCTGTAAACGTCTCATTGAAGCTATTTTGAACATGAACACATACATTTTGTATTGGAGAGTTTCCTATAGTAACAACCCCAGAAATTTCATTAAGACTATTTTTACAATGTGCCTGTAATGAAAATATTATAGCGATAAGAACAACAATCTCCCTCATAATGCCAGAATTATATAATTTGAAATCCCTTATCTGAATATAAAAAAAATAAAGGATTTCACCAAATCAATTTATCCTTCTTTAGCAGGTATTAATCACTTCCCTTTATAAATAAACAATTAATAATAAAATACAGAAGAAAATATTTTATAGCTGTCCTTGAAATATCTGGATTACACAAAAGGTTGGAATCATGATAACGAGTTGATTATCCTAAAAATAAATTTTAGCTTTGATTGGTTCAATGTAAAATATTTTGGGATGATAGTACGTACTTTAAAATACAGCCATAAAACAAAAAACATTCTTTATCCAGTAGTGGTTTTTATCATTTTGGCGATCTCATCCTGCAAGGAGCAAGCTAAAAAAAGTGATGCTATTGAAGAGGTTACTGCTATCAATTATTTGGAAGAATCTAACGAGTCATTTGACGAACGTATGAAATGGTGGCGCGATGCCCGTTTTGGAATGTTCATCCATTGGGGCCCCTATTCGGTCCCTGCAGGAGTTCATAATGGTGAAGAGGTGGATAATATCGGAGAATGGATAATGAACAGTGCCCAAATTCCTATATCTGAATATGAAGAGTATGCAAAGCAATTCAATCCACAGAAATTCGACGCAAAAAAATGGGTTCAGACAATGAAGGAAGCAGGTATGAAATATATGGTGATCACCTCCAAACACCATGATGGCTTTAGCCTATGGGATTCAAAAGTATCTGATTATGACATTGTAGATTTCTCCCCTTATGGCCGGGATATACTTATGGCCCTTTCAGAGGCATGTAAAGAGGAAGGCATCAGGTTTGGAGTTTACCATTCCATAATGGATTGGCACCACCCACAAGCCCAGGGGCCTAACTATCCAGAATATAACACACAGGATTCACTAAAAATGAACTCCCAATTCCCGGAGTATTACACCAATTATTTAAAACCACAAGTAACAGAACTTATAGAGAATTATGACCCTGAAATTATATGGTTCGATGGGGAATGGATTCTCGAGTATACCCATGAAATGGGGCAGGAAATGTACCAATATCTTCGGGAATTAAAGCCAGGAGTAATCATCAATAATCGGGTCGATAAAGGAAGACAGGGAATGCAGGGGATGAATAAGGAAGATGATGATTATGCGGGCGATTTTGGCACTCCGGAGCAAGAGATATTGGAAGGAGCCGTCAATGTGGATTGGGAATCCTGTATGACCATGAACGATACCTGGGGCTATAAATTGAACGACCAAAACTGGAAATCTGCAGAGGTATTGATACATAATTTGATAGATGTAGCATCTAAAGGGGGTAACTATCTTTTAAATGTAGGACCCACTTCCGAAGGCGAAATTCCTGAACCTAGTTTAGAAAGACTCCAAGAGATAGGTAATTGGCTGCGTACTAATGGGGAAGCAGTATATGGAACAGAAAAACTAAAAACACATTTTAAGCAAGGTGACGACATACGCTTTACAAAAAAAAGAGAGGAACAGATTATTTATGCCATTTCTTTAAAAGCTCCAAAAAAAAATCTTGTTCTGAAATACGTTAAACCTGACGAAGACAGCAAAATATACCTAATCGGATATGATACCGCTCTTAATTACAGTTATACAGAAGAGGAAGGACTTTTAATAAATATACCTGAAGATGCCATTAGTACCACCGGTACACAATATGCTTGGTCCTTTAAAATCAATGGCGTTGAGAGAATTAGAAAATGAAACTGTTTTATCTAATCCATTTGTAAATTATATTTTCGAAGGAGTTCGTGCCAAGTCCTGTCGTTAATCTTGCGTACCAACAGCGGATTGATCCATTCCAGATGCTCACTGTTTTTAGGCAGGAAAAAGCTTTTGTACTGTTGATTGAAATTGACAGGGAGCAGAAAAACTTTGCCTTGCAGTTGCATCTTGCTTATAAGATAATCCAGTACTGTTTTATCATAGACCAAAACTTCTACTTTGCGACGCGAAAGGGCCAAAAGAGATTGCTCAACATTATCGTACAAAACCGTTGCCTGGATATCATTTTGTTTTAAAAAATCCTCACTACTTGATCCATGAACACTACCTATATTTTTGACATTGCGTAAATCTTGAAGATCTTCTATGGTTCTGCTGAGCGAATTTACTGTAAGCGTTGAAGCAACGGTAGCAGTAAATCCAGAGATCATTAAAATTGCTGTAAACATCCAAATCATGGCAATGGCACGACCTATCTTCGTCTTTGGAGCTTTGTCGCCATAGCCAACAGTAGCCATGGTAACGGCAGACCACCAAAATCCGTCAAACAGACCAATAAGGTTTGGGCGGAATTGTCGCCGGTTGTGTTTACGTTCTACCAACCATAAAATAGTTCCAAAAATAAAAATTGTAACGACTAGTAATACTAGAAGTTTTAGAAACTGCAAGGAGAAAAAGTTGTTCAAAAAAACTCGCACCTGGCTCTGCTGGGCTTGTGAAGTAGTAACCCCGAGGAAGGAAACGTAAAAAGGTTGTGTTACCTCTAACAGGGTTAAACGGACTTCATTTACATGCAAGGGGTTTATTGAAATATCAATTTCTTCAAAATCGAGTGCACGTATTAAGCCAAGATGATCATTAAATTCAACGATCTCATATTTAACTTTCCCTTCTTCTGCAATACTTTTCCATAAATCCAGGCTAAGACCTGTGTACTCCTCTCCATCTTTAATGACAAAAGGAGGTTCGAGTTTTACGCCAACTTTAAGGGTTTCCAATTCCTGGCTGTGTCCCAAAGTTGGGTACAAAAACAATAAAGACAAAAAAAGATACTTTATCACTGCTTATACAATTTGTTCTAAATAGGAAGCAAATATCTGGATGGTTTTGCGTGTATATTCGTCAAATAGATCCTCTTTGTTCGCATATATGGTTAAAATGGCATTATAATTATTTATATAAAATGGCACGCTTATAGCCGCATTATAACTTTCTATTCTAGCATCTTTCTTATCTAATAGTAGGTTGCTTTCTTCCTCCAGGTGGTTAAAGATAAAAGCCTTTGCATTAGAAATGCAATATGCTGCTAGGGAACTACCGGGATCAAAAAGAACTTTCGCAGACGTAAATCCTTTAATTTTCTCAGAATATCCTTCAAATTCAATATTCTTTCCCCTTTGAACCCCAATCTCAAAAGCGATTACTCCTGGTAGTCTTAATAAATCCAGGGATATGGTTTCCAATATCATCTCCCATTTGGTGTCTGGTCGAATCTTGATCAGCAGGCGGTGCATGATTTCCAGCACCAGTAGGTTTGCCTTACGTTCACGTTGTTTCATTCGCATTTCTTCACGCACTTTAACCAAATCTGCTTCTTGTTGAATTATCTCATCTTTTTTGGCTTCCAGGCCTTGGTGGAGAGTGCTCATAACATGGGTGAATTTGCGCTTTTGCGACCAGAAAACCATTGCTATAGCAGCGATTAAAAGTAAAGCAATTATCCAAACTAGTTTTCTACTCTTAAACCAGTAATCCATCACGGTAAGCTGCATTTCCTGTGGTTCGCTCCACAAATAAGCACCTTCCTTCTTTGCTCTAATGGCCAAAGAATAACTATCAGGGACCAATCCCTTCAAATTTACTGTTGTTCTAACGGAGGGCGAAGACCAAGCGTTGTTATTTAACCTGTGTTGGTAAAAAGTTCTGAATCCATGAAATGATGGGGCAATGTATTCAATTCTCAGTTCCTGATCGGACGATATTTGGGGGGTTTCAGCCTTGATATTTTGTCCGTCAACAACTGCTGAGATTAACAAGGGCTTATTGCTTTTCCCGGGTTGTGGACTACTGTTTAAAGAATAGACAACACCTTCAGCCGTACCAACCCAAAGCCGACCGTCCTTATCGGATTGGAGACAACGGTAAGTCATTACTCTACTGGGTAGACCACTCTCCTTTTGCATTATTATGATATTGCCATCTTTATAGCGAAGAACGCCCTCAGTATCAAATGATACCCATATACTTCCGTCGGCAGAATGAGTGACGGCCTTTAGCTCTAAATTACTGTATTCGGGTCCTAGATCTACCTTACTCACACGCTCTAAATCATGACGTAGCAGTCCATCAGTAGAAGCCAACCAGATAACACCCTTTTCATCTACTGTGAAATCATGAACCTGAAAATTGGCACTCACATAGAAATCTGGGGGAATACTGAGATTTACAAACTTATCTTTCTCCGAAAAATAACGATACAGGTAGGTATCTTTTCCAATTCCTGACGCATAAATACGCCCCTTTTCTGTTTCCCTAAGACATATGAGTCGGTTCTCAAGTCCTTGGTCAAGGCCGTATTCCTTAAAAGTGCCACTGGGCAAGACACATCCTATCCCCACAATAGGTTGGTCTCTAGGCGCCTGAGCCACCCATAACCTGTTACTGCTATCACCAGCCAGATAAAAAATACCCTCGCCCCTCTCCTCAAGATCAATTTCTCTAATTTGTTGCCCCTGTTGATTAAGTTCAAAAAGTTTACCGGTACTTGTGCCGGTCCAAAGTCTATTTCCCTTAGTTGTAAGAGCGGTAATTGTTCCAATAGAGGAAGTGGGAAGTTGCTCCCCTTTGTAACCATAATCTGTTTTTTCAATACTATAGAGGTCTCCAAAATTTACAAAGATCTTACCGTTATCCGCAATTGATATGGCAGTAGTATTGGCATTTGGGATTGAACCAATACTCTCAAAAAATCGCTTTTGCAGAATCCCTAGTCCTTCCGAAGAACATATCCACAATTTATCATCGGAGTCTAAAACAATATTATGAATATTCTTAAAAGGGAGTTCATTGAGTGAATGTGGATCATTGTTACTAAAAACTTTTATAAATTCTGGTATTTTCCCTGTAGTTCGGTCTAAATAATACAACCCCAAATCCTTTATGCCTAGGTAAATATTTTGCTTTGTGTCAAATGCCAGGGCAGTTACTTCCCCCGGGATGGACTGGAAAGATTCTTTATCTTGTATACGCTTACCCTCAGATGTCAGTTGAATTCTATAGATTTTATCACTAGCGATCCAGAGTTCGTTACCATTGGATTTCATATCGTGAATTCCTGGAAAGGAAGCCATCTTTTTAAGTAATTGAGTTTGCTCATTAAACAAATAAAGAGATCCGTCACTATGAGCCACCCAGATCTGCTTACCCACTTCATTAAAAAAAAGATCTAGCCCGCGTTTTAATTTGTCCTGGGTCCTCGAAATAATTAGTTTTAAATCTCCTGAGGAAATGCTATGGACCTGCCCTCCAGGCTGGCCCACCAAAAGATCTCCGTTGTTCCTTTCAAAAATTCGGTTGGGGTAATACAAGTCATTATCATTTGGATTTATAGATGCTTTTTGGAACAGTGATATGTTTGTGGTATCTAAACCTGGTTGAATAAGGCTAATTCCCGCATCATGGCTTAAGAGCAGCCCTTGATCTATTGCAAAGAAATACTTTCCATATTGACTTGGAACATATTGCGAATAATCTTTAAAGTTAATACCGTCGAATCTAACCAATCCCGCATCTGTGGCAACCCATACAAATCCCAGGCTATCACGGACGACATGTCTTACTTCATTTGAGGGCAGTCCATTGGCCACAGTGTACCAGGACACATGCATATTCTGACCACTCGTTTGATGGATTATGCCGGAGAGCATTAGCCATAAAGTCAATATTTTTCGCATTATTTTTTAACAAATGTAAACCGCTATCTAAATATAAGAAATAGGCTCTTCTCCGGCACTATAAATACATTTATACTCTGATTTTCACAATCATCACCAGTTCACGGTTAATAATACAGGGTAATGAGGTCCTTCCCAGATCGGAATGGGTAGAGCGGCCTTTTGCCTTGAATGGTCGTAAAATATTTCGCATCGTATGCCTTCGGCAGAGGAAATATTCACAGTAAATCAATTGAAGTAGCAACTCATAATTTATGAATCCTTGCTGATAAGAGTGTGCATTAAAAACAAAAAAGTCGAACATTTCTGCTGGACCGCTATCTCTGTTTGCGTTGAAGTGAGCCTACTCTACTTCAGCGGTCTCATTTTATCGGTTGCAAGAAGCCCCCAATAAATCGAAGGCAGCTATAAAGCGAGCTTGTCTCTGTTTTATGGCTCCCCCTCTTTGGTTCTTAGAATGGATAGTACAATAAAAAAATTATTGATAGAAAATATTTAATTAATTTGTTAACTTTTTTTTGTTGATAAAATCGTATATTTCTTATTATCAATATGTTAACTGTTTAACCTTGTAAACTTCATGACTTTTATCATAGAATAGCTTTTCAGTTAATCCCATTTTTACTTCTTTATTAATAATCTCATAAAGAAAAATTATCCATGTCCGTAAAAATTATTCCCTCCAAAAGAAAAACTTATTCTCAAGAAGAAGCTTATCAGTCTAGTTTAACCTATTTTGATGGGGACGATCTCGCCGCCACAGTATGGATTAATAAGTATGCCCTAAAAGATTCTGAGGGAAATCTCTTCGAGATTAATCCGGATGACATGCATAGAAGGATTGCGAAGGAAATAGCCCGCGTGGAGCAAAAATATCCGAATCCCCTTACCGAAGCTGAGATTTTTGATCTGATTAAAAACTTCAAATATATTGTACCACAAGGAAGTCCTATGGCGGGTATAGGGAATCCATTTCAAATTGCTTCACTATCTAACTGTTTTGTGATTGGGAATGAAGGCACATCCGATTCCTACGGAGGTATAATGAAAATTGACCAGGAACAGGTACAATTAATGAAACGACGGGGAGGTGTTGGACATGACCTGTCCCATATCAGGCCAAAAGGATCAGCTGTTAAAAATTCGGCTTTAACCTCAACTGGCCTGGTACCATTTATGGAGCGTTATTCTAATTCCACACGCGAGGTTGCACAAGATGGACGCAGGGGAGCTTTAATGTTATCGGTTTCAATTAACCATCCTGACGCGGAAGATTTTGTCGATGCCAAAATGGAGCAAGGCAAAGTCACAGGAGCCAATGTATCTGTTCGGATTGATGATGATTTTATGAAAGCCGTTGAAAGCAACAATCCTTATATCCAAAAGTTCCCGGTTCATAGTGAAACGTCAAAGGTTTCAAAAGCCATTGATGCCAAAAACTTATGGGATAAAATTGTACATAATGCCTGGCAATCTGCAGAACCTGGAATCTTGTTCTGGGATACAATTATCAAAGAATCGGTGCCCGATTGTTATGCCGACCTCGGCTACAAAACAGTCTCTACCAACCCTTGCGGAGAAATTCCGTTATGTCCATATGATTCTTGCAGATTATTGGCCATCAACCTGTTCTCTTACGTGGAAGACCCTTTCAAAAGCACTGCGAAATTTAATTTCAGCCTGTTCAAAAAACATATTGTAGCAGCCCAACGCATCATGGACGATATCATAGACCTGGAACTTGAAAAAGTGGAGGCCATTCTGGGAAAAATAAAATCGGATCCGGAATTAGAGGAAACCAAAGTTGTGGAAGCGCGATTATGGGAAAAGATTAAAGAGAAAGCAATACAGGGCAGGCGCACAGGAATTGGTATTACCGCAGAAGGAGATATGTTGGCAGCATTGGGCTTGCGATATGGAAGTAAGGAAGCGAACGAATTTTCAATTGAAGTGCATAAAACAATTGCGCTGGAGGCTTATAGAGCATCCGTTAACACCGCAAAAGAGCGTGGGGCCTTTGAAATTTTCGATGCGGATAGAGAGAAAGAAAACCCTTTTATTCTTCGACTAAAAGAAGCTGATGAAAAATTATATTATGAAATGTTGGAATACGGACGAAGAAATATAGCCCTATTGACTATTGCCCCTACCGGTACAACAAGCTTAATGACCCAAACTACTTCCGGTATTGAACCGGTATTTCTCCCGGTATACAAACGCAGGAGAAAAGTTAATCCCAATGAACAGGATACCAAGATTGCATTTGTTGATGAAGTGGGTGATTCCTGGGAAGAATATATAGTGTTCCATCATAGGTTTAAACAGTGGATGCGAGTAAATGGATTGGATACTGAAAAAAAATACAATCAGGAAGAACTCGATAAAATTGTGGCTACATCCCCCTATTACAAAGCTACTTCTAATGATGTGGATTGGTTAAGTAAAGTTCGTTTACAAGGCTCCGTTCAAAAATGGGTAGATCATTCTATAAGTGTTACCATAAATCTTCCCAATGAAGTCACTGAAGAGATGGTGGGCAAGTTGTATATGGAAGCATGGAAGGTTGGCTGCAAAGGAGTCACGGTCTATCGTGATGGCTCAAGATCAGGAGTACTGATATCCAATGAAAGTGAAACTGAAGAAACGCTTACTGCCTTTCCCACCAAACGCCCTCAAGACCTGGAGGCAGATGTGGTACGTTTTCAAAACAACAAGGAAAAATGGATCGCTTTTATTGGTTTAATTGATAAGCAACCGTATGAAATTTTTACAGGACTGGCAGATGATGACGACGGGATTTTAATTCCGCGCTGGGTAAATGAAGGGTTGATTATTAAGAATAGGGATGAAGATGGGACCTCTCGTTATGATTTTCAATACAAAAACAAAAGAGGATATAAAACAACCATAGAAGGCCTTTCGCATAAGTTCAATCCGGAATATTGGAATTATGCTAAACTTATTTCCGGCACCTTACGACATGGTATGCCCATTGTAAAAGTCGTTGACCTTATCAGCAGTCTTCATTTGGAAGGCGAATCACTAAATACCTGGAAAAATGGAGTAGCCAGGGCTTTAAAAAAATATGTTACCGATGGTACCGAGGCAAAAGGACAAAAATGCGACAATTGCAGATCCACTAATTTAATTTACCAGGAAGGATGTCTGACTTGTAAAGATTGTGGTTCCTCTAAATGTGGATAAAATTATAGCCTCATAGATCTGAAATTTTTGTCTTTACATGAGAGGAATGATAAGAAGCCATTATAAATCAAAAAAACCACTCAGTAAATTGAGTGGTTTTGCAGGTTTTGCGGAAAAGGCCAATCATGAGAAGTAAAAGTTGGTTCTATTCTCTAATTTACTGAATTAATCTAAGAGACTAAAAATCACTATAGAACTCTGCCTAAATAGAGCTCCACTCCACAAGAGATAAAAGAGCAGTCGTTTAGATAACCAAATTACAATTAATCACATATAATTAATTCAATTTTGGTTAACTTAGTGTCTATGCCACTATTGGCAGTAGAATATATGTTAGACTTCTGATATGGAATTCGACCTCCTGGAATATCTTACTGAGTTAACTCACTTTGAACTCTTAGAATCCTATTACCTTGTGAGGAGCTCACTTGTCAGCGATGTGACGATATTTATGACGCTTCTTTTTGCCTATGTAACTGTCGCGTATTTTGTGAGTGCGAAGCTGACCAAGTTCCAAGCAATTGCAATCTCTTCGCTATACAGCCTTTTTGCTTTGTATATGGTTTCTTCTGCATACAATTCATCACAGATGACATCGATTATTGGTTTTGCGATTAGCGGGGTGGATAGCACCAGGGACTCAATCATTTTAGTAACGATTTTACTAGTAGCCTGGATTTTCAGTATCATTTTATTCATACAAGCACGTCGAATGGGAGACGCCTAACATGCATTTGAAGTCACTCCCTTTGGTCGTTCTACGATAAGCTCTATTTGGTAATAACGATTATTTGGGTAAAGCATCTGACGGAGATTTTTCTATTTGTTTTTTATGAGCAGCCAGGGTAAAAATTAAACCCCCACATTAGATAGAAAGACCGATGTTTTAGTTATTAAAGTAATTATTGTCATTGGTTCCTGTTAAAATGTTTCTATTGCAGCTTCCGGCATGTACTTTTATAAAACTGCGTTAGATCACAACATGATCATTATCATTGCGAGGCAGGCATCAATATGTTAATTTATTAACTAAATTAACAATATAGAATACTTGTCAACTATGGGAGATATTTTAGATAAATTAAGAAAGGAACTAACAGACCAACTAACGTTTCACATGCGTAATTTCCAGGACCAAAGAGATCCCCGTGTTGGGGACAGAATATCTTTTGAAATCTGGGCTATTAATCAATCCGATATGGAATTAAGAGACTTAAAAGGCACTATAACTCCTGGTAAAGCGACTAGTTTCATCCCAAGCGCATTCAAAATTCCTTTTTTACCCGCAAATGGTAAATTGTTGGTAAAAGAATTTAAAGACATTGAAATTACTGATAATCCAGATGATATTGTACTGGGGGCCCTTATTATGGATAGTATTGCTAATATTAAAGTTAAATGGAGGTCTGTACTATCTTCAATGAAACATAAGCATAATAAGAAAGTATTATTTAAAAAAGTCATCCCTGCCTAATTCTATTAGCCGGACTTCTTATTTTTAATATTTTACTTTACTAATGAATTGTTGCTCTTTCCATTGCAGGTGAAAGTTGTGCGTTTTTTTCTTGGTACAGTTCCATATCCTTAAAGATGGTATCCAACAATTTAATGGCCTGGAGAATATAAGGCCCTTTGTTGAGCATAACGCAATCTGCTCGTTGTGCCATAGCTGCATCAGTCATTTCAGCACGCGAAGGAATACCTTCCTTTGAGAGGTTTTCCAAAACCTGTGTTGCCCAAATATCTGGCATATTTGCAGCTCTACACAGTGAAAGTATTTCCTCTTGAACCCTGCCAATATTATCCCATCCGCATTCTATCGCCAGATCACCCCTGGCAATCATAACACCCACAGGGTGGGTCCTCATCGCCTCCAGAAGAATTTCCGTCAGATGGTTAAAACCGCTTCGCGTTTCAATCTTAAGAATAATTCCGAGTCCTTTTGGAGCATCTAATTTAGCCAGCTCAGTAATGAGATCTCTAACATCCTGTCTGCTGTTTACAAAGGATAAATTTACCGTATCTGCGTTTTGTGCCACAAATACCAAATCCTGTTTATCTTTGGTTGTTAAACCACTTATATCCAATTGACTATTGGGGAAATTTATTCCTTTGTCGGCTTTTAGTTTACTTCCTCTTTCCCTGGCGTTAACAATTTCCACAATCATTTCGGCCTGATCTACTTGTCGAATTATACCTTCTATTTTACCATCATCAAAAAAGATAGGTTCCCCTTCCTTAACCTGATTAAAAATATCCCCTAACGTACAGGAAATATGTGCCTGGCTTATTAAATTGTTATCCACATCAACCTCTGCAGGCTCCCCGGATACTGCTTCCCGATGCAATCGCAATAAATCTCCGATGTACAATCTTATGAATTGTTCCACCCTTGGAAATTCTCCAACTATGATCGGAGAAGAAGAGTAATCTGCATTAGTATGTAATTTCATGCCAGTTTCCAAATAAGTGGTCTTACCACATAGAGCACTACAGCCATTTTCTGTTATTCCAGTAATTCTAAATTCCCTTTTCTTATTTCTGGCATCTCTAAAAAACAACCGGTTTACTCCCTTGAGTTTATCCAAGAAAATTAAGTCGATTGGGAGGTGTAACAGCTTGGGGTTGTTGTGTGGATTTGGGCCAATCCAAATTTCGCAATCTTTAATCACCCTTCCGCTCACGTCCTTTGTAGGGCGGAATTTTTTAACCTTTGGCCCAGGGGTAAAACCACCGGTCCTAATTTTGGGACCTCCCAAATCCATGGCAATTTTACATTTGCGTTTCAATTTTTTGGATGCTGTCCTTACGTGTCTTATCATTAGGCTCCATTCCTTTTCACTGTCATGTGCACAATTAATACGTGCACAATTCATACCATTGGCAATCATCTCATGTGCCAGTTGGTAATTATTGGCAACGTCTGAAGGAAGGGTAACCATTATCCGGGTACGTCGTCCTTTTGAACGATATCCCAACAACGATTTGGCGTTGGATTTACCCAACCTGTTACTTTTTTTGAAAGTCAATTTGGCCTTATCTATTTTAATCGGTTCTTTGCTAAAAAACCCTTCCAGAACAGCCTTATTGGATAACAAACTTGCCATTACATGTCCTTCCGATTTAGCCAGTCGTGAAAGTCCCATATTGCCAAGCCTTTTTTGAACGGCCCTAATATCTTCTTTGCGAAGAGCTCGATAAAGGATAAGATTATGGGCACTTTTGATAAAATTGGGATGCACCTCGGAGAGCTCGTCAGAATATTGCGCCTCAGCATGCTCCAAACGTTTTATTATTGCAGAAATTTCGGCTATAAGCCACTGAATTTTTGCCTGTTTTGTGCTAATTTCTTGCATAGCGCATTAGATAAATAGTCTAAGGGACTATAAATTTAATGGTTATTTGGCACATTATTGTAAAGGGGTAAATTTTTTCAGTAAATCACAGCAGTACTTCTTATGAGTCCTTTGTTAAAGGAGCCTTACTGGCCATTCGTTATGTAAAAACAATAAAAGGAGTGGAAATAGGATTGGATGCTGCTCTGAAATTTGAAGCAAAAAACATTTAGTTTGGGGACTTTTTAGGTGGCTTTTTTATTTCTGAATATAACTAAAAAGTGTAAAATATTCATTAAATTTAGTATCACCGCTTTCTAAGGAACATTCTTAATATTGTGAATATGTCAATAGCACTATGTACCCAAAATCAATTCCTTTTGAGGAAAAACCTGGTGTTATTAATTTTTTTAAGCCTTTTGAGCAGTTGTAAACAATCAACTTCATCAAAACAAGCAGCTACCCAAGGGGATCTTCCGGAAGAATCTGAATCCATTTCATCGTGCCAATTACTTTCTGAAAATGAGTGGTCTACGGTTTTGGGCGAAGTAACCTACGGCCCCGACGAAACCAACCGTGGCAATAATTTTTCCATGTGTAGTGTTTCAGGAGTAAACGGGAGTGTGTTGGTTATGATAAGACATCCGGAAAAAACAAACCATTCCTCTGCAGAGGAACTGGTCAATAATCTAACCAAATCTGCCAAAGAAAATCCCGAAATGGTACAAATGAAGGCAACGGAATACCATGCCCTAACGGATATGGACGTACCTGCAGCTTATGTGAATATCGGTGAAATTATTGTTTGGCTGGAGTGTTACAAAAATGACACATATCTACGTGTCCAGGGACCAAATTTAGAAAAAACAAAGGCAATCGCAATATTGGCTTTGGCGAAACTCTAAACTTGTAATGTATTCCTATGTTCACGTTAATAATGAGAGAGACATAGTGTCACCAAGGGATGAAGTACCCGAGGCGGAGAATTACCTCCCCCGATAGCTATCGGGATCAGTTTGTCCCGCCCAAACATTTTTAAATTGAAAATGCCATAATTCTATAGTTCAAAAACGTAGTGTTCCCCTCCTTCCATCGCTATGAGTTCTTCGTGTACAGAACACAAACAACCTCCTGATGGAATTGGCCCTGTTGTGATCTCGCCTTCTTTAGACAGGTAGTAGCCTTCCCAGCTGTTCATTACCAGACAGGCATCTACCGGACTTCCTTTAAACCGAATATTAAAAAATAAAATAAATTGAATTAAACAATGATAATTATCATAGAATGCTGGTTTTCTTCATTTTACATTTAATTGCTTTAAGCACAAGCATTGATTGTCCAATCAAAAATCCGCTATGCCTTTTTTAAGAAATCGGGGATTTTCATTAAACAGCTTATTGCTGTAACGTGAGTTTTTAACTATTGGTGTATAGTCTCCTATTTCGAATAAAAGAAGAATCTTTTCAAAATAATCATTAACAGATTTATTATCAGTAAATCAGTAAAGTAGAACAAAATAGGCATTGTCTTATTGACAGTAGCATTTATCCTCTCTTGTTCACAGGATTGGGATAATTTAAACCTACTTGTCTACATACAATATTAAATACTATTAACCATAAATGGATTTAAAATGAGAAAACAAATTTTATTCTACTTACTTTGTGGTGTTATAGGATTCTCCTATGCACAGGACACTATTACTGTTAAAGAAAAAGAGGATTTATTGGCAAAAAGCCCTTTTAATGTGATTTATCCAACATCAATATTAAAAAGCTCTGACCAATATTTTAGTTCACAAATGGGATTATTTACCCAGGGCGCAATTAAAGAAAAAAATGCCCACCTAATAGCCTTAGGCACTGCCGCTGCGACAAAATGTAAATACTGTATTCCATACCATCTTGCGGAAGCAAGACGTTTAGGTGCTTCGGAAGAAGAAATAAAAACTGCTGTTTTGATTGCTGCAGATGTAATGAGGATGAGTACTTTATTCTATGGGAATGAGTATGATTTGGATGAATTTAATGCCATGTTAAAACAAGGAAATTAAATTTACAAACCTTTTATACAACCCTCCCATGTGGAGGGTTTTTTATAGTACAGTCATGCTCTCTTTAGTAAGTTCAGTGACTACAATTTTCCATTAATACTTTCGGAATCCAAATAACATTCAACATTCGGGTGCGACCACAAAAACCAGTTCCGATATAAAAACGGGTATTACCTCCTATTTCTAATTTTACTTTAAATTGCTATTCTGAGTAATCCTATTAATAATGGATATGATCTTTGTTGAGGTAATATGGGACAATGAAAAGGATGAGATAATAGGTAAAGGACAGTCAGTGCATATAATGCAGTTATACACCGTAGTACATGACTTAAACTAAAAAGCCCAACCTATTTTCATAAGTTGGATCTCTGTTTTTGCTCCCCCTCTTGGACTTCCCGCCAATGGCGGGATAAACTTCTCACCCAACATCTTCTGACGAAAAAAGCCACTTACTTTCGTAAATGGCTTTGTGTCGTTGCGCTCCCCCTGCTGTGTTATTCTCGAACCAATTCCAGGAAGATCTAAGGAAACTGTATGAACTAATGGATTATACTGATCTTCAAAGATCAGAGGGTTTTAATAAATATGGCTAATTACATCCCACAGTAGTATTGAACACATAATGGGCATACTATGACACATATCATTTACTGTACAAGTTCTTAATTCTACCTTTAGGTTTTAGGCAAGATTCATTTAGTTGTTCTTGCAAAATAACGAGCTAACTGGTTGTTGTCAAGAAATAATATTTGAGGGAAGCGATATTGATACCACGATTATAAAAGAGATTAGGGGAGGAAATGTAATATGGGATACTGGGGTTCTTTCTAATTCCCAATGGATTGAAACCTTTACCAAAAGTGGAGACACCCTCAACGTTGAAATTTAATTTTAAGCGGGTTAAAAAAGATGAGGTTTTTTGATGAACTTAAACGCAGAAACGTCATTAAAGCAACGATAGCTTATATCGTTGTTGCCTGGATTTTATTACAACTCATTGATACAATCCTACCCAATTTTGAAGCTCCACTTTGGGTTTTTAAAACCTTGACTTTTATCATTGCCATTGGCTTACCTATTTGGATGATTTTTTGCTGGGTCTATGAAGTGACGCCTGAAGGTTTAAAGAAAACATCGCAAATTTCAACTGAACAATCTATTACTGCTACTACCAATAAACGTTTAAACATTATAATAATAATTACACTTATCATAGCTATTGGTGTAGCATTCATTAATAAACCAATTTCTAACACTTTTTCAAAAACTAATGACAATACCGATTTAACAACCTATAAATCTATTGCAGTACTCCCTTTCAAAAATTTTAGTGGTGATCCTGATATGGAGCCATTTTGCGACGGAATGACCGATGAGGTTATTTCAAGGCTCACAAAAATTAAATCTATAGATAAGGTAAGCTCTAGAACTTCGGTATTTCGGTACAAAGAAACAGATAAAAGCATGCCGCAAATTGCAAGTGAATTAGGGGTTAGCCATATTTTGGAAGGAAATTTTCAAAAATCAGGGGATAAGATTAAAATTAAACTTCAATTAATAGATGGCCCTTCTGACAGCCATTTCTGGTCTGATGATTATACCGGAGAGTGGAATAGTGATGCTATTTTTAAAATTCAGGCAGAAGTAGCCGAAAATGTTGCAAAAAATATGGATGTACAGATTACTGACATTGAATTTGAAGCTATTCAGAAAATACCTACCAACAATAGAGAGGCCTATAATTTATTTCTTCAGGCCAACCATCAATTACGTACTAGAACTGATCAGATAGCATTAGCAAATGCAGAACTGTTGTACGAAAAGGCAATTGCATTGGATTCCAACTTTAGTGATGCTTATATTAATCTTGCAGAGGTTTGGGGTACTCGTGGGGGAGTCTGGGGAATATATAACGAGCAGCAGGCTTGGGAAAAGCAGAAGACGCTATTAAGAAAAGCGCTTGAAATTGATAGTACAAACAATCGAATAAATAATTGGTTACAGTTTGGTTCCTTTGTCTACGATTGGGATTTCGATGTGTATGAGAAAATTTACCAAACTAATTCTAATTTGGATCAAGGTTTTAGACTTCCTTATGGCTACGCCGTAAAAACAGGCAGGTTTAATGAGGCTCTTTCAAATGTGAATAAGGATCTTCTTGATAACCCTTCATCTGGTTATTTTTATGCTCGTAAGGCTGAAGCACTCTTTTTTCTAGGCAAAAAAGATGAAGTCTTGGAATTGTTAGAAACACTTGATCCATTGTACAGTGATGAAATGAACTATTTGCGAGAAACAACGAAATACTATTATTATCTTGGTGAATATGAGAAGTCCAGAGGGCAGTTAAAAAAACTGATGACCAATTTTATTGACCGTCCTCCTATCGTAATGTGGTTTAATGCAATATATGCCCAAATGGATGAAAACAAAAAGGATGTTGCAAAATATTTGGGACAATTAACCAATAGTTATGAATCGGACTCCTCCGGAAGCCCTGCATGGTTTATCGCACTTTATTATTGCCATATCAAGGACTATGAAAAGGCCTTTCTGTGGCTACAAAAGTCCTATGATAGGCATGAAGCAGAGATGACTTGGTTACGTGAAGAACCGCTATTAATCCCTCTTCGGGAAGATGTGAGATATAAAGAGCTTTACCGCAAAATTGGATTTCCTGAAAGGACATAGACTTTTGAGAAAAGATAAAATACTTTCTGATGATGAGCAATACGCCAACGTATTTTCCAAAGGCAAGTTCCCGGATATAGTAATCGGTTTAAAGCTTTTCTAGATAATTCCTTACCTTAGGAAGAACAACCAACTACTTGCTTTCTATGATCAATTTCTTTAGAAAAATCCGCAAGAATCTCCTTACCCAAAACAAGGTGTCTAAATACCTTCTATATGCTATTGGAGAGATTGTATTGGTGGTTATGGGAATATTGATTGCGTTGAGTATCAATAATTGGAATGAAAGTAAGAAGATATTGGCAACTGAACAGGAATCATATTCAAATTTATTAAGAAGTCTGAAGAAAGATTCTCTTGAACTTGTCAGAGTTATTCAATTCCAAACTAAAAGCATAGAAGCTCAAAATACAATCATCCAATCTCAAAAAATCGACAATATGTCATCAAATGAGATTACAGAAATGCTTTATGACATATATAATGGTGCCTACAGTTTTTTTCCTAAGTATGGTACATATAACTCGATAGTTGCAAATAGGGGCATTGATATAATTAAATCAGAAAGCATTAAATCAAATCTCATAGATTTATATGATTATTGGTGTTACAGGTATGAAAATGTTGACAATGTTCTTGATAAGAAATACCACGATGTTCTTTATCCATTTCTTCAAAAAGAAATTGGATTTTTCGCTAACTCAGATTTTGAATACGAAAATATTGATGTGACTCGATTTGAAAAAGAATATTATCATCTTCAATTGCAATGTCAAAATCTTAACCCTTTGACAAACCATTCAATACGGCAATTGGTAAATATTCAAGAGAAAGTGAATGAGTTAATCATAGAAATTGAAAACCAACTACTATTACATCAGTAATAGTATATAATGTGGGGGTCTTTCCAAGTCTTATTACTACCTTACTAAATACTATTACAAATTCATTCATTATAATAGTTTACATAAGCAGGATATCATCAATAACTATATCCGCTTGTTACCACCCATAATATATATAAGATGAAAACTTCCAAATTATTTCTAATCGCTGTTCTTATCATTTTTTCTGGTTTATTAAAAGCTCAGAACCCATCGATTTCCAATCCAGAAGATGTGGGTATCTCTTCTGATAGATTGGGTATAATTGATAAGGTGCTTCAGGAGTATATTGATAAAAAGGAAGTCCCTGGTGCAATGGCTCTAATAGCGAGGAGAGGAAAAATAGGATATTTAAAGTCTTTTGGGATGAAAGATATTGAAGAAAATCAACCAATGACTGATGATGCAATTTTCAGAATTGCATCAATGACAAAGGCCGTCACAACAGTTGGAGTAATGATGCTTTATGAAGACGGACGTT
>CAZHWD010000222.1:0-12758 GCA_964536335.1 uncultured Eudoraea sp.
TAGGGCAAACCATGAAATAAGATTATTTTGGGCAGGTCATATCGTCCATCATTCTTCTGATAATTTTAACCTGGGTACCGCAGTTCGCAATGGATGGTTCACAATTTTTCACAAACCTTTTTTCTATATGTGGATGCCCGCATTAGGTTTTCCACCAGAAATGGTAATTGTGTGTATAGGAATAGAGATTATGTGGCAATTTCAATTGCATTCTGTCTATATTCCAAAAATGGGGTTCCTAGAAAAGATTTTTAATACACACACTATGCATCAGGTACATCATTCTACAAACGTAGAGTATCTGGACAAAAATCATGGGGGAATCCTCAATATTTTTGATAAAGTCTTCGGCACCTGGAAAGAGCTGAATGATGATACAAAGATTAAATACGGCGTTACTCATTCCCCAAACTCTTTTAATCCTCTAGTGATCCTCACACATGAGTATAAAGACATCTGGAAGGATGTAAAAAAGTCGAAAAAGCTTTCCCATGCCTTGATGTATATTTTTGGACCACCGGGATGGAGCCATGACGGCAGTACTTTGACAGTAAAACAGCAACAAAAGCTTCAGGAATCACAAATGTTGTAGCTTTTAGTGGTATATTATCCTGAAATCTAAAGCGAATAGGATTAAACCTGTCTGGGTTTTATGTTTGCTCGTCCGGCACCTCTTTTGGATTATTTTTTTTGCGCAACTTCATATTTAAAAATTCCACTAATAAAGAGAAGGCAATTGCAAAATATAAATATCCTTTCGGAATAGCTCCAATCTCCTGATCAAAGATTCTTGCATGGCTTAGATGCGCAGCTTCTGCAATAAGCATAAATCCTATTAGAATTAAAAAGGAAAGAGCGAGTATTTGCATGGAAGGATGATTATTAATAAAAACCCGAATTGGATTCGCAAAGATCATCATGATAATGATAGAAATAACAACAGCGATAACCATTAGTATCAGGGCATCCATAGGCTTATCACCAATGCCATTGGTCATACCTACAGCCGTTAATATTGAATCTATGGAAAATATAAAATCAATTATAATAATTTGCACTATTGCTTTTGAGAGACTGGTGATATTCTTAGATTTCAACTCGTCTTCGTCATGTTCCGGCATTTCTACCTTTTCATGAATTTCTGAAGTACTTTTATACAGAAGGAAAATACCTCCAAAAAACAAGATCAGGGCCTGGCCACTAATCCCTATAGAGATCCAGGAGGCGTTGATATAATAAAAGGGAATCTTTAATCCAATAAGAAAGGAAACCGCAAACAGCAATATGATACGCTGAACCATGGCCAATATTAATCCTAGATTTGTAGCTTTGCGCTGGTCCTTTGCAGGCAACTTGTTAGCGGCAATCGATATAAATACAATATTATCTATACCTAAAACTATCTCTAAAAAGGTTAAGGTTAACAGGGCTACCCAGGCATCCGGACTTGTTAGAATTTCGAACATAATTACTTAATTTTTATAGCAGTTCCCACAGATTTATTTGTTTCACCTACAATCCCATACTCAAAAGAGTAGGAGCTATCTGTTGTGGTTCGTATTTTCATATGAATTGATTTCTCTTCGGCCATATTCCCTGGGTTCAACTTCTGCACTATATATTCACAATCATTTATCCACCTTACAGAGGAAGTATCACTTTTCCCTTCATAAAAATCGATTTCAATATTGTCATTCCGAACAAAAGTGGTTGTCTTTTCTTCGTTATTTATTGTTGAAGTAAATGTAAAAGTACCATTTTTAAAAGCCTTGCAGTCTCTTTTAGGTTGGTAGCAAGAGCTTACGATAAGAAATATACAAACAATGAGGAAGAACCATTTCATAGTTGCAAAATAACAAAATAGTACGGATATCTATGTCGTGGTTTATTCGAATTTATGAAGTGATGTTGCTATTGCCCCGCATTTTTGTTAAATGCCTCAAAACTTCCATCTTCATAAAAAATTATTATTTTTTTAATTGATTTCGAGTTGGATGGATATTCTGTCGAGGATACAGTTTTGGTAGAGTAGGGCGCATCTGTTTCTTTTTGAACAGCCGGAAACGTACCCTTTCCATTTAGCAACCAATAAAGGTTAACTTCGGGAAACGACTTAACAACTTTTAGGACGAATTCAAGGCTGGGTTTGTTTCTGCCAGTGAGTAAGTGTGAAATAGTAGATCTTTGGACGGATATTTTATCCGCAAAAGCTGAAGCGGAAAGTCCATAATAATTTAGTATTTTTTCTAAACGCCGTACAAATTCCTCTGTGTTTACCATTGTACAATTACTGATTAAATGGTTTTAAATTTTCTGAAATATTCGCTTTAGTTTAATGAACAAACCTTATATTAATAATTCACTTAAACATATTTAAATATCTGATATACAATATATAAATAGTTAATTAAAAAATTGAGCTCCAAATTGTTTACAACGGTACTCATATCTCCCAGATAAATATTCTATTGTGTTTACAAATGTAACTAATTTTATCACATTTGTAATTGAATTTGCCTTTACATTTGTAATTCAAATTAATTCATCTGTGAATTTTTCCTCTTTAAATTATCTGGAAATAAAAGAACTTTCTGTTTATGGAAGATATATTAGCAATTTGCAACTTCAATCTTTTTTAAAGGGCGATTCAGTTCAGAATAAAATTGCTCCTATAGGAAAATCTGTAGAAAACAGACTCATTCATAAAGTAACATTGGGTAGCGGGAAAATAAAAATCTTAATGTGGTCTCAGATGCACGGTAATGAGACTACTACTACAAAGGCCGTGCTGGACTTAATTAATTATTTAAATAAAAACGATGATCTAGCTAATCAAATTTTATCATCAGTCACTATAACAATCGTCCCTGTATTAAACCCTGATGGCGCTGTGTTCTATACGAGGGAAAATGCCAATACAGTAGATTTAAACAGAGATGCCCTGGAATTGAGTCAACCAGAAAGCAGAATTCTTCGAGCTCTATATGATGAAGTAAAGCCTGATTATTGTTTTAATCTCCATGACCAGAGAACAATTTTTAACGTGGGAAGTTTAGAGAAACCTGCTACTTTGTCGTTTTTGGCCCCTGCCTATGATATTCATCGTAATGTCTCTGCCAGCAGAGGTCAAAGCATGAAAATAATTGTTGCTATTCATAAAGCCTTGTCAAGTTTAATACCCGATCAGATTGGCAGATATGATGATGCATTCAACCCTAATTGTGTAGGAGACACTTTTCAATTACTGGGAACACCCACCATATTATTTGAAGCAGGTCATTTTCCAGATGATTACCAAAGAGAGCAAACAAGGGAATTCATATTTTACGCCTTAATCAAGGCGATATCGGTTATAGCTCAGGGTAAAATTGAAGCTTATAACTTGGATACTTATTTTGACATTCCTGAGAATAAAAAGAGATATTTTGATTTATTACTCTTAAATGCAAACCTTATTAATAAGAAATATGAGCATATTATTGGTATACTTTATAAAGAGGAATTGAATGAAGAAACCATAATGTTCAACCCTTTTATTGAAGCAACAGGTGAATTAAAGGATAGCTTTGGCCATAAATATCTTAATTGTAAAGATCAAAATGATCTCGACTTCTTAAAATCTGACAGAAAGTTGTATCAACTACTTTTTTAAATTATATAACGAAAAAGAGGCAATTTTTTGCATATAACTCAAAAAATCGTATAATTTATTACATTTAAATTCTTAAATTTACCCCCAAGTAAAAATTATTCTAATAATGGGGAAAATAAAATTAGACGAAATAGACCATCAAATTCTGGATATGTTAATTGACAATACCAGAACACCATTTACTGATATTGCTAAAAAATTACTGATATCTGCAGGAACTGTTCATGTTAGGGTAAAAAAAATGGAGGAAGCAGGGATTATTCGCGGATCTTCACTAACTCTGGATTATGTAAAACTGGGTTATGCTTTCATAGCCTATATTGGCATCTTTTTGGAAAAAACTCATCAGACCAAGTTTGTATTAGAACGATTGAATCAAATACCCAATGTTACGGTAGCACATATTACTACAGGCAAATTCAACATCTTTTGTAAGATAAGAGCAAAGGACACTAACCACGCCAAAAATATCATATTTAAGATAGATGATATTGATGGGATTAGCAGAACAGAGACCATGATTTCCCTTGAGGAAAGCATTAATGACAAAAAACGTTTGATGCACACCATTTTTAATGAATTATAAAATAGGAACAAAACTTAAATTATGATTGCTGATATCCCAAATCAATAGTGATTTTAATTGATATTAGATAAATCCTAATTGCTTTTCTCTTTCAATAAAAAATGTTTGAAAGGTACTAGCTTTCTTATTAGCGCCCATGAAGAATTCTGAGCTGAAAAAAGAAGATTTTCATCCCTTTTACGAACCTTACATTGCCACTTTGGGTGATGTGGAACTATTAGAGATGTTAAGAAGACAACTGCAGAATTTTCCACAATTCATCTCCAGTATTCCAAACGATAAACTTCAGCATACATACAGCGAGGGTAAATGGACAGTTGCTCAGGTGTTGGTTCATATTCTGGATACTGAACGTGTATTTCAATATAGGGCTCTTCGATTTGCCAGAAATGATAAGACGCCTTTACCAGGGTTTGATCAGGATATGTTTGTTTCTGAATCTAATGCAGTAAATTGGAATAAGGAAGAATTGATAGAAAATTATGGAACCATACGACAATCTACTATTGCTCTCTTTGAAAAATTTTCTGATCAGACATTAAAAAGAGTTGGAATTGCTAGTGATTCACCCATGAGTGTTGCTGCTTTGGGTTTCATTTGTTGCGGCCACCAGAAACACCATAGAAACATATTGCGTGAGCGTTACCTTAAAGACTAATCAAAGTCCTTTTCGTCCTCATTTTCTTCTTCAATATTTAGTTCTAAAGAAGGCCCTTCAATAGATTCATCTTTTATTGCTTCAAGCCCGTCGGCTATGTTTTCATCGAAATTAGCAATGAAATGGGAAAGACTTTTACTTATTTTAATAAGATACAATGTATCCGCTGTTTGTAATTCTACGGCTTCAATGAATTCACCATTAACATTTCTAAAAGAAATTATATCTTCATCCCCATATCCGTGGGGATAGGTTTCAATCAGAAGATTGGTCACTTGGTGATTTAACTTTTTGTAATCTATAAGTATACGTTTCATAAGCAGGTATTTGAATACAACAGTATTAGTTATCCTGTTCCTGTACCTAAACTATACTTTTTTTTCCTTTAGGAATTCAAAGAGTTGTAAAACATCAATTTTAGTATATGAAGCTGCTATTCTTTGTAGTATGAGAATGCCTGGCTTAACATATCATCAGGAACTCTATTGTCAATCTGGGCATTACCAATCCTTTTTAATAGAACGAAAAAGACACTTCCATGTGAATTTTTCTTATCGTATTTTAAAAGATCTATTATCCCATGGATGTCCTTATCGCTAAAATCAACTTTTTCAAAATGTTTGAATATTGTCATCTTGATATCTTCCAATTGATTAATTCCCAAACCTGTAAGTTGATGTGATAAAAATGCTTCCATTATCATACCAATGGCAATTGCCTCGCCGTGAAGTAAGGATTCACGATCTGGATTATCTAAAAAATAGGATTCAATTGCATGCCCAAGGGTATGACCAAAATTTAATATTTTTCTAAGACTTTTCTCCCTGGGATCCTGCCGCACTATTTCATTTTTTATGACTATTGATTCGTAAATATGATCTTCTAATTGGTCAACAGAATTTACTTGTTTAAGAACTCTCCAAAACGGTTCACTTGTAATTAGGCCATGTTTTAGCATTTCCGCAAAGCCACTATTCAATTGCCTTTTATCTAGTGTATTCAGGAATTTAGGAATAATGAGTACCATTTTAGGCTGGTTTATTACGCCTATCTGATTTTTTAACATTCCCATATCAACTCCTGTCTTACCTCCAACTGAGGCATCTACCATAGCCAGTAAGCTTGTGGGAATATTAATAAAATCTATACCTCTTCTAAATGTTGAGGCTACAAAACCACCCAAATCTGTAATAACACCACCTCCAAGGTTTATTAATAAACTCTGTCTGTCAGAACCTTTTGCCGAAAGCGCTTCCCAAACCTTTATACAACAAGTAATACTTTTGTTAATTTCACCAGATTCTATCTCTATAATCTCGAATTTATAACTCCCCCCAACACTGGCCAAAAATTTTGGCAGACAGTGCTCCCGAGTATTTTCATCGACAAGAATAAAAAGACTAGAATAGTTTGCTATTTTTAAATGAGATTCGAAAGCCTCATATCCCAAATAATTAAAATGGATTTGGGTAGAAAAAGAAGTAATTGATTCCATGGCTTATAGTTTATATTGCCTTTCGTAATAATCTCAAAAGAATGCCTTGTAAAAGTAAAACACAAAATAAAGGCAATTTTTTAGTAAATGGATACAAATTCTGTTATTATCTTTGATTTGATAACTAATTAGCAATAATGAATAGAATTTTTGAAGATACTTCAACGGCATTTTCTCTTAAATCCGATTCCGAATTAGAACGAGCCTATTTTCTTTTTAAAATGATAGCTAATGAACCTCTTGTTAAGATTGGTACGGCAATGACTAATTTTGCTCTAAAAGCAAGATTACCAGTTGATGGCCTTATTAGAGCAACGGTATTCGATCATTTTTGCGGTGGAGTAAGTGAGGCAGATTGCATGACAGTGGTAGATAAAATGTGGAATAAAGGGGTTTGTTCTGTTCTTGATTATTCTGTAGAAGGTAAAGACACAGAAGACCCTCTTGATGCTGCGCTAGAGAAAACTTTAAAAATACTGGATTTTGTAAAGGAACTGGATGCTATTCCTTTTGCGGTTTTTAAACCTAGTGGTTATGGCAGGGTAGCACTTTATCAAAAAATTGGAGAAGGGAAATCTCTGTCAAAAAATGAACAGGAAGAATGGGGCAGAGTAGTAGACCGTTTTGAGAATACATGTAAAAAAGCATATGACCTTGATGTTTCGCTTTTAATAGATGCTGAGGAAAGTTGGATGCAGGATGCGGCAGATGAATTGGTGGAGGAAATGATGCGAAAATATAATAAGGAAAAAGCTATAGTTTTTAACACACTACAACTTTACCGTTGGGATCGTATGGATTACCTTAAAGAGCTTCATACAAAAGCCCGGAAGGAAGATTTTAAAATTGGAATCAAGACCGTTCGTGGAGCTTATATGGAAAAGGAAAATGAAAGAGCTTTGGAGCTTAATTATGCTTCCCCTATTTGTGCTACTAAATCTGATAGTGATGCTAATTATGATATAACAATAGCCTATATAGTTGAAAACCTGGATAGGATCTCCCTTTTTTCCGGTACCCATAATGAATTGAGTTCATACAAATTAATTGATTTGATGAAACAAAAAAGGATCGCACACAATGACAACCGTATCTGGTTTGGCCAACTATATGGAATGAGCGACCATATTTCCTTTAATCTGGCAGAGAAGGGATATAATGTGGCAAAGTATTTGCCTTTTGGACCAGTACGGGACGTTATGCCTTATTTAATAAGACGCGCCGAAGAAAATACTTCGGTAGCCGGACAAACTAACAGGGAATTGGAACTGATAAAAAAAGAACGTCGTCGAAGAAAAATTTAGTCGGACCATTTATTCTATACTGCAAATTGATATTTGGAGCCACTAAATAAGATGCTTTTAAAGAAAATTCCGGTATAACTTCTTGTAAGAAGTATTTCCTAAAAGCACTATTGTTTTACACTTATTAAAATTGCCTCACAACTAGACAAGTCAGAATTCAGCACAATATTTTCTGCACTTGAACCATCTTTTATTTCTATAGAGACGGTGTTTGGAGGAAAATTACCCAAATTATGGGCATATAGAAATAGATCATTTGATTTATTTGAATTCAGTTTTACCTGAAAACTTTTTTTCTTGTATGTTAATATATGGCTAGCTACAATTTGCTCACCATTAAGATAGATAGATACAATGTCACCATCTGCTCTGCCATGGTCATAAAGACTTATAGTTATTGTCTCGCTATCTACCACCAGTTCTTTTTGATACGAAATTTTTCTTCCTTCAAAAATAGTTCTATTTGGAACCTTAACTACCTCTGATACAACTATTTTATTCTCTTCTTCCTCCACTATAGCAATTGTCTCCATAGGTTTTTGCACTGGAGCTGTTGGTTTCTCAACTATTTTGGTGGGCTCTTGAACTGTTTCAGTAATAATCTCTTTAACTTCTATAGGTGCCTCTACTATTTCAGCAGGTGTTTCTACAATTTCAGCAGGGATCTCGACTATTATTTCTTCAGGTATTTTATCCTCTTTTTTTATGGTAAAATATGGTGTCGCGTACTTTGCTATATGGTATTTATTAACCGGGAAGAGTTCAATACCCATTATTTTATACTTATTTCCGGGCGGCAGTCCTTTTCTAAGCTTTACATCTTTTTCAAAGTTATTGTTTTTAAAAACACCTAGTTCCTGAACTACCACATCGTCCCTGGTTAAAAAGAACTTTATAGTCTTACTATCATCCATATTAGATGTGGTCCATTTTATTTCTACAGGGCTAGGGACAATCCAAACCGTTCCATTTGTTGGATATGTGATCTCTAAGGATGAACGCCATTGTATTCTTTCGCTAATTCTTTGTTTATTAAACTTATAGACCGAATTTTTAAAATTATTATAAGGCACATAAGCAGTTAAGCCAATATTTGCCTCTTGCAATAACTGATAAAATTCTTCCAGTTCTGCAAGAACATTTATTAAAGGGATTTGACTGGGATATGTCTTCTTTATAAAATTTATTTTGGAAATTACTTTTTTTGCGTTTTTCTTATTTGATACCTGATTATAATTCTCTAAACTGGTATTGGTTAAATTTTTAGCGAAACTAAGCTTGTTATAACCAAATCTATTTTCTAAAAACTTAATAGCATCGTCTATACTTAGGGAATTAGTTTCTTTAAATTTCTTTGCTATGTCATAAGCTAAAAGATATTCTTTTAAGCTTTGTTCCATGCTTGCTTTGGCTACTTCTGTACTTGCTATTTCAGGTGAATTGACAGCCTGATTCAAAATTTCAAGAAATAAATCTTTACTTAACAGTTCCTGGGAATTGGCAAATCCACCTTGGAAATAATCAAATACCAGGCTTGGCGATTCCAGCAAAATATAATCCTTGTTTGTCGTATTTGACAAATTGCCGGATCCATATGTCTCAAGTATTCGCTGCTTTGCATTCTCGCTCCAGGAGTCGACACCCTCATTTATAATTTTCTTACTCAATTCAATTGGGTCATCAATCCGGGACTCATTTAAGGGAGTCTGATCATGTGCATGGCTCGGCTGACTAAGGAAAAACCACAAAAAAAGAATTAGTATATTTTTCATCAAAATTGGTTATCAAAGTGATATTACACTCATTTCAAGCCCCATTAACAATAACGAATTTTCAATTATAGAACAAAATGAAAAACGTACTATTTAGGGTTTGCTGCAGAAATGTCTAATCAATTGCCACTTATCCTACATAATAACTACAAAACACCCCAATTTATTATACTTCTGAACTTATAAATGAATTAATCTCCATTTTAGTTTTAAATGATTAAGTGAGTGCATTAGGCCAAATTTATCATAAGTAAGAATGGGACTACAAGATATGTGGTGAATTATATTTTGTAATACCCAAAATGGTTAAGAGTACAATTAGCATAATTTTTAAATCCAACCCGAACTTTCAGTTGAAATTTGTTTAAATACAGCGGATAAAATTTAATAATCGGAGTAATCCGCAGGGTACAGAAAGTAAATATCTGCATGAGAAACGGTATGCTCATATTTTGGAAAAGTGAGTAATTCTTGCCATTCAGGGGAATCAAAAAAAGCTTTCCAAAGATTATCTCGTGTTTCTTGATCGCTAAAAGTAGTCATATACATTAGATTTGGCATATTTGGTCCGGATATTACTTCTGCATAAAAAACGGCTTTAAAGCCCAATCGATCAAAAAGTTTAATTTCACCTCCTTCGTTAAACATAGCCACTTTTCTTTTGTAATATTCTTCTGTAGGAGATTCATAACTTCGTAATTCATATATGCGATTGGCTTTAGGCTCTTCAAATTGTGGGGTAAACATGCTGGACATATTTTCGAATGCTCGCATAAGTATTGATTGTATGCGGCTATATGGAGGATTTTCATGTGAGGCATTGATGAATTTGCTTCCTGTAGCTACATATATACTGTCTTTGATTAACGCCTCGTCCAGACCAATAAATTGTCCCATAGATTCATATGGAATTAATAGCAGAATACTTTTAGTTGTATCTGTCTCGTGCGGTCTGGGCTTAAAAACACCAATATTTCTTATATTCTGTCTGTGAAGGGCAGGTATCAGCGAATTTCTAAAATACTCTTCAGTTATAGTTTCTTGTTCATTAGTATCAAAATAATAGGTTTTAAGTTGATAAAATTCTCTGCTCTGTATTACTTCAACTTGTTCGTTGGTTGTTTGTTTTTTCGTTTCACAACCACCAGATAATAGAAAACTAATTATTATAGTGTATTTGAATAATTTCATATTTAAGAGTTGACTCTGTTATAGTTATAAATAATTAAAACAATGCATGCGTAATAGTTATTTGCTTAAAGAACTGGTTTTTCTCAAATTTTTAATTGTTCAAAAATTATCAATTATAGCTTTAATAAATATTATCTATATATTTATTAATCAAGTATTTGTAAATTATCTATTAAAATTGTACTGTCGCAGTTCTTTACGGTTAAAGCCATCAATTTTTCCTTTACTATTCCTTCTATTAAATAGATTTTGCAAGTTGTATTTTTAGTGTTACTCTTTTTAAAATTAATATCACCTTCATTCATAAAATGGGCAATAGTGAGGGAGTCCAAGGCTTGGTCGGCAATCATCTGATCTATTTGTTTGGAATAAGTCTGGGGTTTGGACCGTAATTCTTTTAGCACCCTGCAATTAGGCAGGTAGCAAAAGCTGACACCGGTTTCATCAGACTTTTTTTTCAGAATAAAGAAAAGGAAAACAAGTCCGATGGATAATCCTATAAGGTAAAATCCCAATCGTTTCAGAAATGCCATTAATTAAAAAATAAGGAAGTTGATATCACTGTATTTTAAATCGAACCATTCACCAACGGATTTATTAGTAAGTATCCCGTGATACATATATAAACCATTTCGCAAACCCCGGTCAAATCTCAGTGAATTTTCCAAGCCTCCATCTTCTCCGATCTTTAGTAGATAAGGGGTAAATATATTACTAATAGAAACTGATGAGGTCCTGGGATATCTGGCAGGAATATTGGGTACACCATAATGGATGACCCCAAATTTTTCTCGGGTGGGCCTATCGTGTGTAGTAAGCTCACTGGTTTCAAAACAACCCCCCATATCTATGCTCACATCAATGATCACAGATCCTTTTTTCATATGTTCTACCATGGTACTAGAAACCACAATAGGTGATCTGTCACTACCACGTACGGCCCCAATAGCAACATCACAGCGTTTTAGACTCTTTAAGAGATTCTTGGGCTGTAGTGTAGAGGTATAAATGGTCTGTTTAAGATTGGTTTGAATGTTCCGTAATTTGGTCAGGGAGTTATCAAAAACTTTTACATTGGCTCCAAGCCCTAAGGCTGACCTGGCTGCAAACTCTCCAACGGTTCCTGCTCCTACAATTACCACTTCTATTGGGGGCACCCCACTAATATTGCCAAACATTAGTCCGTTTCCCTGGTTGGTAGCAGCCATAATTTCCGATGCAATAAGTACCGAAGCAATTCCCGCAATTTCACTTAAGGAACGTACAGCAGGATACTTGCCATCTTCATCTCGAATATATTCAAATGCTATTGCCGTGATCCTTTTTTTGGCTAGCTCCTCAAAATATTCCTTAGACCTTGTTTTTATTTGCAGTGCTGAAATAATAGTGGCCTGAGGATTCATCAACTGAATTTCCGACAGGGTAGGGGGTTCAACTTTTAATAAAAGCGGACAGGTAAAAACCTTTTTGGTGTCTCGTGTTATTTTGGCACCTGCTTCAGTATATTCCTTATCGGTGTAGCTCGCACTTTCACCTGCGCCTGCCTCCATTAAAACCTGATGACCATTCGAGGTTAAGGCATTTACGGCATCCGGAGTTAGGCAAATACGTTTTTCCTGATATTGGTTTTCGTTTGGGATCCCAATAAAGAGCTCTCCTTTTTGCTTTAAAATTTCCAGTGTTTCTTCCTGTGGAAGTAGCTGTTGTTTACTAAATGGCGAGGAAGGCTGATTCATAAAAAGTAATTGGTAACCGTAAATTTACGGTCGATCTCAAAATTACAATTTTTTTTTATGAAGTGGGTTTGTAAAATAGAGGGTAAAAAAAATCCTGCTCGAACTGTCAGGATTTAGGCTAATTATTTACTATTCTATAAAAACATATTAATCAAACTTCTTAGAGATTGTTGAAACTGCTTAAAGGTATTTTTCAGTGCATTATCGGGTGTTTTTTGTGACAAGTCTTCTTCCATTTCTTCTCTCTTATCAGGGGTTTCATATATTTTCTCATTTTCCCGTCGTTCTTTGTCTTTATAGTATTGCAGCTCTACATCCATAGCGTCCAGGTCAATTCCGTGCACATATTTGTCATATAGTTTTA
>CAZHWD010000223.1:0-17184 GCA_964536335.1 uncultured Eudoraea sp.
TTCTTTAGAAGTACTATATCCAAGAGGAAGCGTGATTGCTGCCGCTACTATTATAGCTTGCCACCCCCAGAAGTTAAACTTACTTAGGAAGTCACTAAACATACGGGCTTTGAGTAAACGCTGGGTAGAGTAATAAACCCCTGCAAAGATAGCGTTCCCTACGAATGCAAAGATAACAGCATTGGTGTGCAACGGGCGAAGTCGTCCAAAACTTAGAAATGATATTCCATCTGTGATATTAGGGAATAGAAACATTAATGCAAGTAGTAATCCTACGAGCATACCAATGATTCCCCAAAACAAAGTGGCATAGAGGAAATTTTTTACGATCTTGTTATCGTAATAGAACTGTTGTACTTCCATAATTACAAATTTTGCTTTTTATTTAGTTGGTTTGATTTTTTGATTTTAGTATTAGGTTCTATAGTTGTGTTTTTTACAACTTCATCTTCAAATAACATTCTGACTGAGGGAGTATACGAATCGTCATATTGGCCGCTATGTACGGAAATGATAAAAGCAGCAAAGAAAATCAGTGCTACTACAATACTAATTGTAAGCAATAAATAAATGACACTCATACCTACCTGAATTCTGGCGTAAAACTACATTTGTGGATAATTTCAAAAAATGACATATGTCAGGTTTATTAATTAGTTTAATTTCTTTCCTATTACATTGGTTGCAAGTGTGGCAAAAGCTACAATGCTAATTGAACTCAAGGGCATTAATATAGCTGCAATTACAGGTTCTAACTGTCCTGTTACTGCAAAATAAAGCCCAACCAGATTATACATCAATGAGAGAACAAAACACAATTTAATAATTTTTATGGCCTTTTTAGAGGCCAGAATATAATTGTTTAGATATTTAAATTTTGTGGCATCAAGAATTCCATCACAGGCAGGGGAGAAAACGTTTATGTTTTCCGAAATAGCAAGACCCACATTGCTTTGAGCCAGTGCACCTGCATCATTTAAACCGTCACCAACCATTAGTACCTTTTTTTCATTGGCCTGTAACTCCCTTATAAACTCCAACTTATCCGTTGGTTTTTGTTTAAAATATAAAGGTGTCAACTTTGGTAATAAAATTTCCAGTCTTGCTTTTTCACCAGGATTATCTCCGGATAAAACGGCTAAATCCATATAGCGCCCCATTTGTTTAAAAACTTCCGAAACTCCTTCCCGGTAATTATTATGAAAAACAAAGCGCCCCTTATAGTCATCATTTGTACTTATGTGTACAGAGGTGCTCTTATAATCACTTTGTTGTTGATGTCCCACAAAATCTGCTGAACCAACTTTGATATCACTTTTATCCTTGATACCATGTACCCCTTGGCCGGTATATTCCTTATAATCATCAAGAGTTTCTATATTGTGCTCTTTTAACAAAGCATAGAGCGATCTGCTTAGTGGATGGTTTGATGCCCTGAGGGTATTTTTTAAAAGTGATTCCTCCTCAACAGTTAGATCCATACCCTCATATGTGATTGCACTGGATTGGGCTGTCGTTATTGTACCCGTTTTATCAAATATTGCTGTATCTATTTTAGCCAATTGCTCTATTACGTTGCTGTCCTTCAGATAGAGCTTTTTACGTCCGAAAATCCGTAACATATTGCCCAGAGTAAATGGAGCAGCAAGGGCAATCGCACACGGACAGGCTATTATAAGTACAGCTGTAAAAACATTCAATACTTTACTACTGTCCTGATACATCCAAAAGGATGCTGCAATAAAAGCGATAGCTAATACGGCAATTGTAAAGCGTTTACCAATGCTGTCGGTTAAAGTTTGAAAAGCGGAACTCTTGTCTTTTTGGAAAACAGAATTACTCCACAATTGTGTAAGATAGCTCTGAGAAACACTTTTTAAAGTTTCTATTTCAATTACGCCATAACACTGTCTACCTCCGGCAAATACTTTATCACCTGAGTTTTTTTGGACAGGTTCAGATTCTCCGGTTACAAAGCTATAATCTATGTGTGCCCTTTCGCTTATGAGGATTCCATCAACCGGAATTAGTTCCTCATTCCTTATTAGTAGTCTGTCACCACTTTTAATATCATATACCTGAACTGTTTCTTCTTTCTTTTTTTTGTTTATTCTGGTAACTGCAATAGGGAAATACGACTTGTAGTCACGTTCAAAAGAAAGGAATGAATATGTTTTTTGTTGAAAGAACCTCCCCACCAGCAGAAAGAAAATTAAACCTGTAAGACTGTCAAAGAAACCTGAGCCCAGATCAAAGAATATTTCAAAACTACTGCGAATAAAAAGGACCAAAATTCCCAGGGCAATTGGCACATCAATATTTAAAAGTCCGGAACGGAATCCCTTGTAAGCAGAGATGAGATAATCACTGCCTGCATAAAACACAACAGGAAGTGCAAAAGCAAACGTCAGCCATCTGAATAGACCCTTGTATTGATCAAGCCAAAATTCCCCAACCTCAAAATACTCCGGAAAAGATAAAAACATTATGTTCCCAAAGGAAAAACCAGCAACACCCAGTTTATAAAGTAAACTTCTATCTGTTTTACTCTTACCTTTATCATAATCATCAAGCGAGATATAGGGTTCATAACCAATTCTTGCCAGTAATATTACCACTTCTTTTAATGATACGAGCTCCCCATAATAAGTAACTCTAACTGTTTTTTTTGGAAAGTCTACTTGTGAATTTGTGATTCCGGGATGTAATTTCTTTAAATTCTCCAACACCCATATACATGAACTACAATGTATTCCCGGAATAAATAAATTAACAATTTGAATAGTTCCATCATCAAATTCAATTAATCTCTGAGCTATGTTACCGGAATTGAGAAAATCATATTTCCCTTCAATTGCTGATGGAGTAATGCCAGCGCCGGATTGAAGATCATAGTAATAGGATAAATCATTAGATTGAAAAATCTCATATACCGTTTTACATCCGTTACAACAGAAGTCTTTGTCGTCAAATACTATCGCTGTAGTGTTACAATCATCACCACAGTGGTAACATTTAGTCATATTCTAAAACATTTGCTTAATACCTGAGTGCGAAATTGTAGTAATTTACTTAAAATATATATGATAATTGTCACCTTTTCAATAATTTTGCATCAGTCTAAATTAAAATCCATGAGTTCTGAAAACAGGTGCGAGAATTGCATAATTCGTCAATTTAATTCCTTGCGTGCTATGAGTAAGGAAGAATTAAAGCAGGTATCAGATTCAAAGACTTCCAAAACCTTTAAAAAAGGCGAGGCAATTTTCGAAGAAGGTGAAAAACTCAATGGTGTTTTTTGCGTTCGGGATGGGGTTTCAAAGCTTTCCAAACTAAGCTCTAATGGAAAAGATCAAATAGTGAAATTGGCTACGAAAGGAGAAGTTATGGGCCAGCGTTCTGTAATTGCAGAAGAGACTTCAAATCTAAGTGCTGTTGCCGTAAATGATATGGAACTTTGCTTTATTCCGAAAGAAGTTATCATTAATACACTACATAAGAATCCTGATTTTACATTTGAAGTCCTTCGTCTTATGGCACATGACTTAAAGGAGGCAGATGATGTGATAGTAAATATTTCCCAGAAAACGGTAAAACAACGTATCGCGGAAGCATTCATTTATCTTAAATCTAACTATGGTGAGGATGCAGATGGATATTTATCTCTTAGCCTTTCCAGAGAGGATATTGCTAATGTTGTAGGTACTGCCACGGAATCCTGCATTCGAATTATTTCGGAATTTAAAAAGAAGGGCCTGCTAAAGAGTTCCGGTAAGAAACTTGGAATTTTGGATGAAAAGAAATTAAGGGATCTTGCTGAAGGATTTTAGTTAAACGCTTATATACTCTCAATCTACAATAAATTAGCACCTTTCATTAAATATAAGGGATTTAAAAACCTGACATATATCATTGTTTCCATCTAATCCCAGAGGTATTTTTACACCGTTATTTCTTTAATCAGGTGTATGAAAAACATATTATTACCAACAGATTTCTCCCAAAATTCCTTAAATGCAGCAAAGTATGCATTTGAATTTTTTAAAGAAGAAGAATGTGTTTTTTATCTTCTAAATACATATACACCGGCTATTGTTCACAGCCGTTTTATGGCCGCTACCATTCATGGAGGGTTGGTGGAAGATAATGTTCGATACGAATCTGAGCGCGGATTGGAAGAACTATTGACTCAATTCAATACTGATTATAAATGCCCGCAACACAGTTTTAAATGCGTTTCTTCATTTAATCTGCTTACCGAGGAAATCAAAGAGCTTGTGAAATCAGAGAATATAGATTTTATAGTTACAGGTACAAAAGGCGCATCTGGCTTTGAGGAGGTATTTTTGGGAAGTAACACAGTAAGAATAATTAAGGCTGTAAGATCATGTCCAATTCTGGCTGTTCCGGAAGATTTTAAGTATATCAAACCTGTTGAAATTGGTTTCCCGACAGATTTTAAGAGAAACTTTAGTGCAGAAGTAATTGAGCCTCTGATTCAGCTGACAGCTAAATTTGGAGCTACAATAAATATAATGCATATTAGTGAGGAGGAACAATTGAGCAAGTACCAGCATTCAAATAAAGATATATTAATGGAGTATGTTTCGTCTGTCTCACATTGTTTACATAGCATGCCTTATTTTGCCAGTAAATCAGATGTGATTGAATTCTTTATAAAGGAGTTTGGCATACAAATGCTCGCGCTAGTTCATTACCGACATGGTTTTTTGGAAGAATTGGTTAGAGAACCTGTTGTCAAACGCATTGCGTTTCATACACCAATACCTCTTCTGATATTGCCCGACTAGTCTCGATATTTCATGAAAAATATTCCCAATACAAATAAATGAAGCTTATTTAATTCCTAACAGGGTAATCTTCATAGAAGTCCTCAAATGTATTGGAAGTTTTGTAATTGTCTGTAAGAACTTTGTAGACCATATAAACTATCATTATCTGACCAAGTACAGTGAGGTAAAAGACCCAACTAAAAGCGAAATTCATAGTGGCCATTACAGTTACCATTATTAAGAGTATAGTGGTTGCTCCAACCCAGAACATAGCCGAAGATTTCATTTTTTATTTTAAAGTTATCTAAAATCGTAAAACGACTGTGTTGATGCAATTATAAATCCACAAAGTATCAGAGATTCCAGAATTTATCTTCATTTGGAATGTTCTTTTGTCTACCGAGATCTAAAGGGTTAAAGCTTAGCATGTTAAACAAATACCAAATGCTTGATGACATAGCCGGAGTGCTCGGAGCATCTTCCCACAATAATGAAGAACCATAACAGGTACCAACATTTGTTACATACGGAATACCTAGTGAATTTTCATGGGCTGAATTATTCATTTGCGTTTTTTGCAGCTGCCCAAGAAATTCAATTGCTTCATTGTCCATATTAGCTTCTTTAAAAGCCAGAGCCATTTGCGCCGTACCTTCTAACCAAATTACATCTTTATCCTCATCAAAACAATAACCGGAAATTACCTCTCCGTTAAAACTGGCTACCTGTGTATTTTTGTAGCGTTCAGCCTTAATAAGCACCTCTTCTGGGAAATTCTCAAAAATTAAATAGCCCAGCGAATGAAGGTCCATAGCATAATAATAGGTCTCATTTTCCGGCCAAGCAACCAGAAGCCTGTCTGTTGTGTTCCAACGTTCTTGTTTAAGATAATTTAATATGCCCTTATGAAAATCATCATAACCTTCAACCGCATTGAATGCCATAATAATACCTTCTGTAATTTTGTGTATTTGTGACCCATCTTCATTAAATCCGCCCCAGAGGCCGCCATCTTCATCCTGTAAACTCCTGATCCAGTTTTCTAATACTACAGTCAATTCATTATACTTGGTATTTCCTGTTATTTGGTGATAGTTATTCAGAGCTATTAATAACCAGGCATTATCTCCCATCCAAGTTCGTCTGCCGTTAGAACCATCGCTATTTCTTAACTGGTAGAACCCTCCGTTATTCTGAGCGAATTCTGAATCGATACGTTCATTAAAATAATCAAAGACTCCTTCCGCTTTTTCAATTTCTCCTTCGGCCATAAATGCCAGTGCAGCCAGAGCATTATCATATAAAGATACATAGTCTGTTTTTTCAGAACTTGTCAGTAGCCCATTGGTAAGTTGCATATTGTCGATCCATTGTGATATTTGAAGTGCTTGACTTTCAAAATTTTCTTCTATATTATTTTGAGGTAAATCGGGAAGTCCGTTTTCAATATAAATTAGATCCTCATATACTTCCGTTGTATCAAGGGTACAGGAAAGGACTAAAAAACCTAAGATTGTAAAAATAAATAACTTTTTAAGCATGATATAGGTGGTTTTAAGGACTTGGGAAATCGTTTTATAAAAATAATACTCAATCACGAGGCCTTTTAAGCTTTACGACCAACGCATTGTATGTCCGATTAAAACCGCTACTATTCGCGGATTATCCCATAAATGAGGTTTTAGCTGAAACCTGACCCATTCAAGTCAGTTAAAAAACATCGATGAACGGTAAGAGTTTCCTTATTTTTGAATTAAATTATTATATGAATCTTCCTGAGACCACCAAAAAAAGAATAGTAATTATAGGAGCTGGTTTTGCAGGAATTTCGCTAGCTAAGAAACTAGGGAGACTTCCGGTTCAGGTTGTTGTCATAGATAAACACAACTACCATACATTTCAACCCCTTTTGTACCAGGTTTCCACAGGAGGCTTAGAACCAGATTCTATAGCCTATCCAATTAGGAAGATCTTAAAAAGGCTTCATAATTTTTATTTTAGGCTGGCCACGGTAGATAAAATAGACCCGGAACTTAAAGAAGTGCATACAGTTATTGGTAAAATCTCTTACGACTACTTGGTTATTGCTACGGGTACACGAACCAATTACTTTGGCAATAAGGAGATCCAGGAAAATGCCATGTCAATGAAAAGCGTTCCACAGGCTTTAAATATTCGAAGTCTTATGCTTCAGAATTTCGAATTAGCAGATAATTGTCAAGATTTGGAAAAGCGCAAGGCCCTGCTGAATTTTTGCATAATTGGCGCAGGCCCCACCGGGGTTGAACTAGCCGGAGCATTTGCAGAATTGAAAAAACATGTATTTCCAAAAGATTACAGACATCTTAATATTGATGAAATGGAAATTCATCTATTCGAAGGAGCAGATGTTGTTCTGCCCCCTATGAGTGCCAAAGCTTCAGCCAAAGCAAGGAAATTTTTGGAAGATTTTGGGGTTCATCTGCATTTGAACACCATTGTAAAAGGTTACAATGGCGATCTCATGAAAATGGATAACGGTGAAGAAATCAGAACGAGGAATTTTATATGGACCGCCGGTGTTACGGGAGCAGCGATTGAGGGCTTAAATTCTGCTACTTTGATAAAAAGAGTTAATCGGTTTAAAGTGAACAGATTTAATCAAATTGTAGGACACCCGAATATTTTTGCCATTGGAGATATCGCTTATATGGAAACTAAAGCTTATCCAAAAGGACACCCTCAAATGGCACAGCCTGCAATTCAACAGGGGGAACTTTTGGCAATGAATTTGGAAAGCTTATTGAAAGGGGTGTCCATGAAACCTTTTGTCTATAGAAATAAAGGTAATATGGCAACAATAGGGCGTAACAAGGCGGTAGTTGATCTTCAGGGAATTGAATTTGGAGGCTTCTTTGCATGGTTTATTTGGATGTTTGTTCACTTAATGTCGCTGGTTGGATTCAGGAACAGGGGAATCGTATTTTTTAATTGGGTATATAATTACATTAATTATGATAAGGCAGCCCGCCTAATAGTCAGACCCTTCAAGTCCAGAATATAAATCGGCCAAATAATAACAACTAATTTGGAATCCTTTTATATCTTTGCGGTGTTGTGTTGTGCATCATTTATAATGATGTATGTGTATAGATGCCGATATTGATTCGGTACTTACCAATGAAAGGCTTTCCAATTTGGGAGGCTTTTTTTGTTTGGGCTATACCTTGAATGAAGGAATAAAATAATTGCCTGATATTTATGAGGCTTTATTTTACAAAACCTTCAATTTGTCGTAATTTTAGTGGTGACTTTTAAAGAGATCTGCCCATGCCATTATATCATAAACTTGGAAATTTACCACACAAAAGACATACGGTTTTTAAGAAAAAAGATGGCAGTTTGCACTATGAACAGTTATTTGGAACCATAGGATTTGACGGCATGTCTTCCCTAATGTATCATTTATACCGGCCAACTATGGTTAAAGAGGTTGGTGATACAAAAGACATTTCCCCCAAGGCGGTGGTTAAATATAATATCAAATCCAGATTGCTTAAAGGTTTTCAGGTAACCCCAGAGGATGATTATCTCGAAAGCCGAAAGGTTGTATTATTCAATAGCGATGTTCATGTTGGTCTTGCAGCCCCTAAAAAATCAATGACGGATTACTTCTATAAAAATGCTGATGCAGATGAATTACTTTTTATTCACAGGGGAAAAGGAACTCTGAAAACTATGTTAGGTGAAATTCCTTTTGGATACGGGGATTATATTTTAATACCCCGCGGAATGATCTATCAAATAGTTTTTGAAGATGAGGATAACAGAATCTTTATTACAGAATCTTACCATCCTATTTATACCCCAAAGCGATATAGGAACTGGTTTGGGCAACATTTAGAGCATTCGCCATTTTGTGAACGCGATTTTAGACTGCCAGACAATTTGCAAACGCATAATGAGCTTGGAGAATTTTTAATAAAAGTAAAGAAACAGGGCCAGTTGCATCATTTAGTATATGCTTCGCATCCTTTTGACATAGTGGGCTGGGATGGATATAACTACCCATACGCTTTTTCGATATTTGATTTTGAACCTATTACAGGTAGAGTGCATCAGCCACCGCCGGTTCACCAGACGTTTGAGACCAGTGCTTTCGTAGTTTGTTCTTTCTGCCCCCGACTGTATGACTATCACCCCCAGGCCATACCAGCACCCTACAATCATTCAAACATAGATTCCGATGAGGTGCTCTATTATGTTCAGGGCGATTTTATGAGTCGTAAGAATATTGACCAGGGTTATATTTCTCTTCACCCTGCAGGTATACCTCACGGACCGCACCCCGGAACATACGAAGCCAGCATAGGCAAGAGTGGAACTGAGGAATATGCCGTAATGGTAGATACATTTAAACCACTGCAATTAACTGAAGTAGCACTTGAAATTGATGATGGCACTTACTATCAGTCATGGCTAGAGTAGATCAACTTTATGCAGTATAAAATGAAGCAGGCTTGCAGCCAGTTTAGCCGTTTGATCATCCCGGTCATAGGATGGATTGAGTTCAGCTACATCTGCACTTATTAGTTTATTAGTTGTGATGAGCGTATGAATTGCAACCAGAGCAATATCTACAGAAAACCCCATAGGGGAAGCAGCGCTTACACCTGGTGCAAAGGCAGAAGAAAATCCGTCTAAATCTATTGTCAGGTATACAAAATCTACATCCTTACAGAACTCATTAATTTTATTAATTACATAAGAAGTATTCTGCTTATGAAAGAGTTCGGCCTCTATATATTTTACGTTCCATTCTCTGGCCCGTTTGAATAATATGCTGTCATTGGCATCATTTCTTATCCCCAAGCATAGGTAAGGAAGGTCCAAATTTCCATCTTTAGAGTCGATTGTAATTTGGTAAAACGGCGTTCCTGAATTATTGCCATCTTCATTGGATCGGAGATCAAAATGGGCATCCAGGTTTACTATCCCAATTTTTTGGTCATTGCCAACAAAATTTTTAATTCCATTATAATGTCCGTAGGCTATATCGTGGCCTCCACCTAACAATAAGGGCATGCCTTTATGATTTAAGATTTGAGTTACTTTTTCAGTCAAAACGCTTTGAGCTTTCTCCATATCATCTGCTACGCATACTACATTCCCTGCATCAAAAATTGCAGTGTCTTCATTCAGATGATGCGGTAGTTTTGCCAACTGTCGACGAGCAGCATGTGGGCCCTCTTTTGCACCCTCTCGTCCCATATTTCTCTTTACACCTTCATCACATTCATAACCCAGGAACACGAATGTCTTTTCCTTAGAGATTGGGATTTTTTGAAGTTCCAGATCTATTTGTTCAACCTTTTGGTAAACATAAATATCCTGATCGGTTTTTCGACCTGTCCAAATATTTTCGTCTGTTGGTTTGTAAAGAATCATTTGGTTATTCAAATAATCTATCTAACAATTCATCTGTTACCGTATTGGGTAATGTCACTTTTAAATTAGGGGTTCGTTTCATCTCCCTTTTAATGGCAAAAAGCGCTTCCTCATTTCTGGCCCAGCTTCTGCGCGATATGCCATTATTTACATCATAAAATAGCATATTTTTCAGTCGTTTAGCGGCTTCATCTGAACCATCAAGTACCATCCCAAAACCGCCGTTGATCACTTCACCCCACCCAACTCCGCCACCGTTGTGTATGGAAACCCAGCTTGCTCCTCTAAAACTATCGCCTATAACATTATGGATAGCCATATCTGCGGTAAACTTGCTTCCATCGTATATATTGCTGGTTTCCCTGAATGGAGAATCGGTTCCGCTTACATCATGGTGATCCCTTCCCAGGACAATAGGTGCTGTAATTATTCCTGAATTAACAGCGTCATTAAAAGCCTGTGCGATCTTAATTCTTCCTTCGGCATCCGCATATAAGATACGGGCCTGTGAACCGACTACCAGATTATTGGATTCCGCCTCACTAATCCATTTGATATTATCCTGCATTTGCTGTTGAATCTCTTCTGGTGCACTGTCTCTGATTTTCTCCATAACACCTAAAGCTATTTCATCCGTCTTTTGCAGATCTTCAGGATTACCTGAGGTACAAACCCATCTAAAAGGGCCAAAACCGAAGTCAAAGCACATTGGCCCCAAAATATCCTGAACATATGAAGGGTATTTAAAATCAATATTGTTTTCAGACATAACATCGGCACCAGCCCTTGAGGCCTCTAATAAAAAGGCATTCCCATAATCAAAGAAATAGGTTCCTTTTGCTGCATGTTTATTGATTGCAATCACCTGCTGCCTCAATGATTCCTGAACCTTCTCCTTAAATAGGTCAGGGTTTTCCGCTATCATGATATTAGCTTCCTCAAAGCTCAATCCTGCCGGATAGTAACCTCCTGCCCATGGGTTGTGCAGAGAAGTTTGATCGGACCCCAGGTGAATAAACAACCCTTCTTCATAAAACCGCTCCCAGACTTCCACTACATTACCTACAAATGCAAGAGATAATATTTCATTATTATTTATAGCCAGTTTGGTTCTGGCAATGAGCGTATCCATAGTTGTATGGAGTTCGTCAACCCAACCCTGTGCATATCTTTTCGTTGCAGCAGCCTCATTTACTTCGGCACAGACCGTTATACAGCCAGCAATATTTCCCGCTTTTGGTTGAGCACCACTCATACCGCCCAAACCGGCAGTGAGAAATATTTTACCTTTTGGTGACTCAGATTTTTGTAAAACCTTCCTAAAGGCATTCATTACTGTAATCGCAGTCCCATGTACAATGCCCTGCGGGCCAATATACATATAGGACCCGGCAGTCATTTGTCCATACTGAGTTACACCAAGGGCATTGAATTTTTCCCAATCGTCCTGACTGGAATAGTTAGGAATCATCATGCCATTGGTAATTACCACCCTGGGGGCTTCCTTTGAAGAAGGGAATAAACCCATAGGATGTCCGGAATACATATGAAGGGTTTGTTCTGTAGTCATGGTAGCCAGATACTGCATACTAAGCAGATATTGCGCCCAATTCTGAAAGACGGCGCCATTACCCCCATATGTTATTAATTCTTCAGGATGTTGAGCTACTTCAGGATCCAAATTATTCTGTATCATAAGCATTATCGCAGCCCCTTCCACGGTTTGGGCAGGATATTCTGATATTGGCCGGGCATGCATTTTATATCCCGGTTTAAAACGATACATATAAATTCGACCATATTTTTCCAATTCCATAGCAAATTCTGCACAAAGCTCAGCATGCCAGGCTGGAGGAAAATAGCGAAGCGCATTTCTTATTGCCAGCTTTTTTTCTTCCCGACTTAGGATCTCCTTTCGCTTTGGTGCATGATTTAATTCAGGAATCCGTGGCTTTGATGGCGGTAATTCTTTAGGAATTCCCAATAGGATCTCATCGCGAAAACTTAATTGTATTTTGGAACTTTGCATCTTTCCTATTGGTTATGTTTGTCGTAAATTAATTTCCCTTTTTTAAATACCATACATGGTTTAAAAGCCCCCTGATTATAAAGTACCTCATTAAAATCGTCAGTATGAAATAAACTAAAATCGGCAAGATAACCCTCTTTCAATTTGCCTCTATCTGATAATTTGAGTGCTGCCGCAGCTCTGAATGTTATTCCCGTCAATACTTCTGCATTAGTTAATTTTTGCATGGTACCTAATATGGCTGACTGGGTAATAAGATCGCCCATAGGGGCAGAACCAGGATTGTGATCACTGGCAATGGCCAAGGCACCACCGGCATCCAGAATTTTCCTTGCCGGAGTAAAATTACAGCCCAAGCCTAATGAAGCCCCGGGTAAGGCTGTAGCTATTACATTGCTTTTAGCCAGTAATTCTATTTCATGGGATGTACTTGCCTCCAAATGATCTGCACTAACAGCATTAAATTTGACAGCAACATTAGTTCCTCCCACTGAGAACTGATCAGCGTGGATGGTAATATCAAAACCCATTTCAGCAGCTCTGGACAGGTAAGGCGTGATTTCTGCTTGGCTAAATGCCCCTTTCTCAATAAAGGCATCAACTCTGTTTGCAAATTTTTCCTTCTTTAAAATGGGGAACAGTTGCTCACTTATTTCTGATAGATACTCTGATGAATTACCCTTAAAATCTCTGGGGAGCATATGAGCGGCCAAACAAGTGGAGACAAAATCCAATGCGAACTGATCATCAGCCTCTTTAATTGCCTGTAACATTTTTAGCTCTTCCTTGACAGATAGGCCGTAACCACTTTTAACCTCAATAGTAGTAACACCGTTTTTAAGATGCTGTTTGGCCCTTTTAATTATTCCCTTGATCAGTTCTTTTTTTGTAGCCTTCCTTGTCTGTTGCACTGTGTCCCAGATACCACCGCCTTCCTCAGCAATTTCCAAATATGTTTTGCCAGCATTCCTCATGGCGTAATCCCCGGCCCTGGAGCCGCCAAAACAAATATGGGTATGAGAATCTATGAACCCCGGAAGGCAAATGTGATTTCCTTCTAAATGAATAAATTTTACGTCGAGACCTTTTACTTTGGTTGCGAGTTTTTTATAACTGTCAATAGTTTTAATAAGACCATCAGCGACAAGAATTCCGGCATTTTCAATGATCTGTAGTTGACTGTCTGAAACAGCACCTTTTAAGGGTATTCCCGTCATCGGAATTACCTGGCTTAAGGGACCAATAAGTGTTAATTGCTCCATAGTCATTAATAGTTTTCAAACTCTTCTGAATACTTTGTCTTTAAGGAAAGATTCTCTCTTTTACAAACCCTATTAATGCGCTGTATTATGGTCTGGTTATTTAACAATTCTATCCCTTTTTCTATGTCATCAGCAAAAACCCTGTCCTTTTTGGCAAAGGCCACCCTTTTACGTACTTCCTTATGTACCACATCCAGCAATATCCCTGATTTTAAGGGTTTCCTATATTCAAATGCCTGCGTAGCAGTCAGTAATTCTATCGCTAATATTTTTTCCAGATTCCCCAATACCCTTAAAGCCTTTCTTCCAGCAATAGACCCCATACTTACATGGTCTTCCTGACCCATAGAAGTTGGAATGCTGTCTGCACTAGAAGGAAAACAAAGCCCTTTGTTTTCACTGGCTAAAGCCGCAGTGGTATATTGCAGGATCATGTATCCTGAATTTATACCCGTATCTTCCATAAGCAACTTAGGAACTCCCGGACTATTGCCTTCCATTGCCAGGTAAATCCGTCTGTCTGAAATATTACCCAATTCCGAAGCTGCGAGGCATACATAATCCAGTGCCATGGCAAGCGGTTGCCCATGAAAATTACCGCCACTAATTGTCAGGTCTTCATTAATAATAATTGGATTATCTGTTACAGCATTTAACTCAATATTTACTAATTCCTTGAGGTGTAACCAGGAATTTCTGGATGCTCCATGGACCTGTGGAATGCAACGCAAAGAATATGGATCCTGTACCCGCTCACAATCAATATGATTTTCCATGATCTCAGAACCTTTCAGGAGTGATTTAACCCTTTGTGCCACATGTATATTCCCCTTATAGGGCCTCAGGCTATGTAATTCATTGTAAAATGGCTTAACGGAGCCCTGCAATCCTTCAATCATCATAGCACCTATAATATCGGCATGCTGGAGGCAATTGTGTAATTTTTCCAATACTTTTATAGCATGTGCCGCGATAAACTGAGTACCGTTGATAAGCGCCAACCCTTCTTTGGGACCAAGTTCCAGGGGTTTCAGCCCTGTTTTTTTAAATAGTTCTTCAGTTACAATAATTTTGTTTTCAAACAGAACCTTACCAAGGCCTATAAGAGGTAAAAACAGGTGGGCAAGAGGAGCTAAGTCTCCTGAGGCTCCTACGGATCCTTGAGAAGGTACAAGCGGAATGGCATCGTTTTCTATATGCCAAAGAATTCTGTCTATGGTTTCTTCTGCAATACCTGAATACCCTCTGGCAAGTGAATGTATCTTTAAAATGAGCATCAGCTTAGCTAATTCAGTCTTTATTGGCTTGCCAACTCCAACGCTATGGCTTTTGAGGATGTTTGTCTGTAGTATTCTGGTTTCTTCTTTAGAAATATTTGTGGTACATAAGGGTCCGAACCCGGTATTTATACCGTAAACAGCCTGTCCTTTTTCAACTATGTTTTCAACCACAAGCTTGCTGTCCCGTACCCGTTTTCGTGCAGCATTGGATAATTGGCCCTGAACTGTGCCTCTAGCAATTCCCAATGCAAGGCCGCAACTAAGTTCTTCTTCTCCATACATAAAGGTATGAGTTGGTGTAACCATTAAATTGTATTTTTTAGTACTATAAATGTATTCATTAAGTTTCAGAAAAATGGAATTGCAACCCCACTTTAATTTGAATATTAAATCACGATTAGAAATTCTAACTTTGCAAAACTAAAATGTTTATAATGATATTTGAATTGATTAAAAAGAGGAGATCTGTATTTCCCGCACAATACACGAACCAGCCGATAAATAAATCGGAGATTGAAAAAATCCTGGAGTCGGCCAATTGGGCACCAACACATAAAAAAACAGAACCCTGGAGGTTTAAGGTCTTTTTAGAAAATTCAAAAGAACAACTAGGGCGGTTTCTTGCAAAAAAATATAAGGAAACGGAAGGGAATCCAAAAGCTTTTAAAGTAAAAAAGCTCCTTGAAAACCCAAGCAGGTCTGCCGCAGTCATAGCCATATGCATGCAAAGAGACCCAAAAGAAAGTCTTCCGGAATGGGAAGAAATTGCCGCCACAGCAATGGCTGTTCAGAATATGTGGCTTTGTTGCACAGAAATGGGGATAGGTTGTTATTGGAGTTCACCGGGCCTGACAAAATATATGGGTGAATTTGTTGAAATGGGTGATGGGGAACTATGTCTCGGTTTTTTATATATGGGCCGTTACGAAGAGGAAATCACTGTTAGTGAAAGAAAACCTGTTGAGGAAAAGGTGGTTTGGTTTAATTAGGGGCTAGTAAAAAAATGGAAATAAGTCTTCCTTATACTCCCAGGTTTTGGCTATAAAGAGTCCAAAATAAATTATAGTAACCACAAATTTTAAGAAAGTCCCGGTAAGAAAGCCAATAAAGGAACCAAAAGCGGCTTTAAGAGCTGTTTTACTCTCCGCCTTATTTATTAGCTCTCCAATCAACGCTCCAACAAACGGCCATATAATTATTCCAAAAAGACCCAGTATTGGAAATATTATTGCTACAAGAAGCCCAACTACGGTCCCGAACATTCCAGCCTTGCTGCCCCCAAACTTTTTAGTACCCATTGCCGGGATAATATAATCTAATGCCAATACAATTAGCGCAACTAATAGTGTGATCCCCAAAAACCACCAGTCATCAGGTACTGCCTTTGTAAGAACCAATAATAAAAGACCTATCCAGCTTATTGTAGGGCCGGGTAAAACAGGTAAAAAACTCCCTAGGATTCCAATGAGCATAAAGAAAAATCCCAATAAGAATAAGACAATGTCCATAAAAACCATTTGTAATTGGACGAAGATAGTACGTATTTGTTACACCTCTTTTTAGGGAAGCAGGAAATCCGGAATTTCTGAGGCTTATTTGCCCGAAAAAGTCGTAATTTTCCGCTAAGAATACGGCTTATATGAGGAAGTTGCTAATTTTGTCTTGTCTTTGTTTACTGTCTTCCTGCGATTTGTTTACCTCAACCGAAGTTAAAACGCAAAAACTGGTGGAAAAAGAATTACAAGCTATCAATTGGAATGATGTTGACCAATACCCCCTGTTTGATGATTGTGACGAAACGGTGTCTAAATCTTCACAAAAAGAGTGCTTTGAAAATACCTTGCTTTTGCATTTTTCAATGACCTTACAGGAATTCGAATTTATATTTGATAAAGATGTTGAGGAAATAGTATTTGTAGATTTTCTGGTTGATAAAGAAGGAAAAATTTCCGTATTGAATATTGATAAGAACAGCATTATTCAGGAACAGATTCCCGAATTTGATGGGATTATAAGTCGAAGCCTTAAAAGTCTGCCCCCGGTGGAGCCGGCTTTAAAACGGGGAATACCTGTGAATGCCAAGTGCAGGATCCCCATTATTTTAAATTCAGAGTAAACAAAATAAATTGCAAAACGAAAAAATCATATTGGGGATTGACCCGGGAACGACTATCATGGGATTCGGCATCATAAAGGTGAAGGGGAAGAAGATGACATTTGTTCAAATGAACGAATTATTACTCAAAAAATACAATGACCCCTTTACCAAACTCAAGCTTATTTTTGAACGAACCATTGAACTGATTGACACCTACCATCCGGATGAAATTGCCATTGAAGCTCCTTTTTATGGGAAAAATATCCAATCTATGCTAAAACTTGGCCGGGCACAG
>CAZHWD010000224.1:0-10059 GCA_964536335.1 uncultured Eudoraea sp.
TTCATTTGTGACCTCGACAGGATTCAAACCTGTAATCTCTTGAGCCGTAATCAAGTGCATTATTCAGTTATGCTACGAGGCCAAATATATTATGTTCCCCAACGGGGCTGCAAATATATTTCTTTTTACATTTAAGGCAAAATTACTAGCTATCAATTAAATGGATTTTAAAAATTACATTAGAGATATTCATGATTTCCCCGAAAAAGGAGTAACCTTTAAGGATATTACCCCCCTTTTAAAGGATGCAAATGCTTTGCAGGCAGCGGCAGAAGCCATGTTAGAAATGATTGGTGATGTAAGGGTAGATAAAGTAGTTGGTATGGAAAGCAGGGGTTTTTTCTTTGCCCCAATCCTTGCATCACGATTAAATGCCGGATTTGTTCCCGTACGAAAAGTGGGAAAATTGCCGTCGGATAAAATCAGCAAGACCTACTTACTGGAATATGGGAAAGATACGCTGGAAATGCATGCAGACAGTATTCAGCCCGGTGAAAACGTAATTATACATGATGATGTTTTGGCTACAGGTGGGACTGCAAAAGCCACTTGTGAATTGGTGGAAGCTTTAGGAGGCAAAGTAATACAATGTAATTTTTTACTGGAGTTGCTGAACCTTAAAGGTGTGGCTAAATTAAATGGTTACCAGACTAAATCATTGGTCAGTTTTTAATCCAGGGCGTTGGTAGTAATAAAGTAGCGCCAACCAATAATGGCCATTTGGTACTTGGAGGCTTTGGAAAGGTCTAATCTCTTTTTAGTAAAGGAAGGTAATATTAGTTTGTTAATCTTGGCAAGAAGCTTGAAGAGTCCTTTTTTCATGTTTCCCTTTTTGCAAATATACTATCTTATACATAATGTAAATGAACGCACAGGGCGTTCATTTTTATAAAAGTACATCTTTATTTCCTATTAGGTTATTATCAGTATCAGGGATACCAATACGAATATAATTATCTTGGCAATTGTGATCATAACTTGTATTTTATTAGGTTAAAAAAGTTCATTTTGATTTATTATAAATCGAAGGTATGGTAATCCAAACCATCTCTCCAAGGAAATCACCAATAATTAATGCTATTGAATACAGAATTGTAAGTAAAATGACGAAATGAATTGTAAAAATGTTGTAGTAGCCTTACTAAGCATTTCAAATAATAATATATACAAGTCTATAAAGTTAAATATTGTAACATTTGTAGGGGGTATTTTCGACCTTTTTTGAAATGCAAGGAGTTTTTATAGGTAAAAAACACCTTTTTTGGCAATTCCGTTGTGAAATAAAAAAATACCGATCACATTTCTGATCGGTATTTTAAGTATATAATTCTGAAATTTAGGTTATTTCAGAAGCTAGTTCTTCTTTTTGGTTTCAATTTCTATTACCCCATCTTTTGCTTTTTTTCCATACTTTTCAACTGCCTTATCACCTTTGTATACATTTATGGTTTCAATCTTATTGTGGGATAAAGATTTAACATCTTCTATGCTGCTTTCTTTTCCGTCAATAATATAAAGTTGATCTTCGTCATCATCGGTATCAATAAAGAAAAAGCTACTACTATCATCGCTAACTACTTCAATATCATCTACATCATCGGTATCCTTTATTACGAAAACATTAGTATTTCCACCCGCTGTACTCTTTTTTACTATTCTTACATGTTTACCGTGCACCTTGTCTTCATCCTCCATTTTTTCAAAAGTTTCGCGAGTAACCTCCTTGCCATTAACAATAATTATTTCTTTATCGCCATCTGTCTTTATTTCAATATACTTATGCTCATCATCATCGCTGTACACCCAGGTATTAATATCAGTTGATTTATGTATAACCTTATGCTTCGACTTATTATCACCCATAAAAAAGGAGTTACTATCTTCATCATAAACGATAGTTACCGGATCAATGGCTTTTCCATCATTATCAAATGAAGCGGAACCTCTGAATTTTTTTCCATCCTTTTCTTTAGAACGCATGTCAATTTCAAGTGCTATAATTTCCTTATTCTCATTATGCACAACGGTGTAGGAGAAATCTATTCCTTTGGCGGAAAGATCTTTTTTAAGCTCCTCCAGTTCTTCATTTGTGGTATCCTTATTTATTAGGATCTCAATGGTTTTAAGACTTTCTGCAGTTATAAAAGCAGAACTGGTATCAGGTTCTGTCTTGGTCACGTAGACCGTCTGAGTATTAAAACTTAAGAGAAAAACAGCTAAAGCGGGTAGGATTAATGCCATTTTAAGTGCGTTTCTTTTGTGTGATTTTGATTTGTGTAACATGACCATTCGTTTTTTGATTAATGAACTGTAAAAATTATTGGTGATTGGTGTAAAAAATTGATTTCCGGATACTTTGAGCAAAGCGTATTTATATGCCCTGCATGAGACAACACTTTGAATAGCCGTGTCGTCTGCTAAAAACTCGAGATTTTGTTCAATATTTTTTTTGTACAGCCAACTAAAAGGATTGGCCCACATTACTATAGTTACCAGATGGGCTATCAATAAGTCCATGGAATGTTGTTGGGAACTATGAGCGTGTTCGTGTTTTAAGATTGCTTCGAGTTCCAGGGCATCGAATTTATCAGGGTTATAAAAAATATACCTAAAAAACGAAAAAGGGGCAATGTCTTTGTCAGTTTCTATATAAACGTAACCCTCTCTTTTAATGATTTTGTTTGAAATGATTACTTTACGAATGGCTAGAATTTGAAGCACAAACTTGAGCGCAAGAAATAGTATGCCCGTTCCGTAGATGGCATAGAGTAGTTGTTGCCAGTTAAATGAGGACTGACTTATTTCAAAAGAAGAATTTACAGCTGAGGAATTGGCAGCAGTAAAAGGAGTCGCCGTAATTTCCACATAATTATTTATAACGATAAAAGGGCAAACAAAGGCAGCAAATACACCGATAAGTAAAAAATGACGGTTTACCTGGAAAAAAGTTTCATTTTTTAGAAATACCTGGTAAACCAAATAAAATAAACTTAGTATTCCCGAGGATTTTAAAAGGTAGATCATAAATGCTTCCATCTAGTTTTCTTTTTCAATTAGTTTTATAATTTCCCTGAGGTCCTCAATGGATATCTTTTGCTCCTTTGCAAAAAAAGACACCATACTTTTATAGGAATTGTCATAATAATCTACAAGAGTGTTAGAAATAAAGCGTTTTCGGTAAACTTCTTTAGTAACCAAAGGATAATAGCGGTGTGTGTTGCCAAATGCTTCATGAGAAACATAATTCTTATCCTCCAGGTTGCGTACTATGGTAGATAAAGTGTTATAATGTGGTTTATCGCCCTTCAATTGGGCCTTGATTTCCTTTACAAATGCTTTTTCTAATTTCCAGAGGATTTTCATTATTTCCTCTTCCTTATTGGTGAGTCTCTGCATGATGCAAATAATTTTAATCAAACATATTACTATTAATTTAGTTAAGCAACTACTTTTATAGTTATTTAACTAATTTTTAAGTTTTTATACAAACGACAATGCAGTATGCTATCTTTTATCACAGGTTTAATAGCTATTAGATTTATCCAAAAAAGGGTATTATTTTAATGATATACCGGTCACTGTTCCCCACCTAATTCTTCTATATTTGTTAAAATTTTTCTGATGCCTAATATATTATTTATCATTATTGGTCTGTCTTTACTGATATTAGGAGGTAACTGGTTATTAAAGTCGGCTGTGGCCTTTTCATTACGCTTAAATATATCCAGGATTATTATAGGTATGACCATAGTGTCTTTTGCTACCTCGGCGCCAGAACTTATAGTGAGTATAAATGCGGCATTAGATGGTTTTCCGGATCTGGCACTCGGTAATGTCATAGGATCGAACATTGCTAACCTTGGATTAGTGCTGGCAATCATTATTTTATTAGGCAGTATTGATGTCCGTAAGGCCTTTTATATAACGGACTGGCCGGTGATGATGGTTGCTTCGCTATTATTTTTTGGTTTTATATATTTTGACGGCATTCTTCAATCCTACGAAGGGGCGATCATGATACTTTTTCTGTTTCTGTTTTTGATTTTTTTACTTCGCTTTCAGAAAACAGCTGTTGTAGATGATGTTCATGAGGATGACAAGCCATTACCGCTTTATAAGGCAGTACTTTTCTTGGGATTGGGTGGTATTGCACTATGGGGCGGCGCTGAATTGCTAGTAAAGGGTGCTGTAGGTATGGCCACTTTTTATGAGATAAGTGAACGGGTTATCGGGATAACTGTGGTCTCGGTAGGAACCAGTATCCCTGAACTAGCCGCTTCTATTATAGCAATAATTAAAAAGGAAAAAGCGATTTCCGTAGGAAACTTGATTGGATCCAATATTTTTAATTTACTGGCAGTTTTGGGTATTACCTCTATGATAAGGCCAATATATGTTATAGACCAGGGACTTCTTACTAATGATATCTGGTGGATGCTTGGTATTTCGTTTGCTATTCTTCCCCTGGTATTCCTTCCCAAAGGCCTGCGACTTGGTTGGCGTGATGGAATTATTTTGCTTTCCTTTTATATCTTGTTTTTGTATTTTACTTTATTCTAAAAGTGCATTCAAATAATTAAGTCTTATGAGGTTAAGATTACTTCTGGTCTTTTATGTCCTTATAGGTTTTGATATGTCCGTTGGTTGGGCACAGCATTCAGAGTTTATATATGGGAAAATCATAGATGCAAAAAGTAAAGAAGCTGTCTCCTTTGCAACAATACGTATACAGAATAAGGCAATTGGAGTTATTTCGAATGTCGATGGAGGATTTAAGATACCCTTAAAGTTCAAAGAAATAGGAAAATTACTTGAAATTAGGTCTATGGGCTATGGTGAATTGCAGATTTTAATATCAGAATTAGCTTCAGAAGAATTAAACATCATAAAACTTTATCAAGAAACTATTGAACTGGAGGAAGTTGTAGTAAAGTCGAAGAAAAGAAAACGACTTTCCACACTTAGGATCGTGCATAAAGCAATAAAGGCAATTCCTGATAACTATCCTCAAAATTCCTTCTCTACAGTAGGATATTATCGTGATTATCAAAAGAAAGATAATCAATATGTCAACCTTAATGAAGCAATTCTTGGGGTATTTGATTATGGCTTTAATAAATCAGATCTGGAGACTACCAAAGTGCGTTTGTATGATTATAAAGAGAATACCGATTTTGAGCGCGATTCAATCGCATGGCAACCTTATAATTACAAAAATCGACGAAAAATTATAGATCATGCCTATTTATACAATTTTGGAGGGAATGAATTCATGATTTTACGCATACACAATGCCATTCGGAATTTTGAATACAGTTCCTATTCTTTTGTAAATAGGTTTAAGTATGATTTCATCCAAAATCACAGTTTTAAAAGAAAACAAGACACCTATTTAAAAGATGAGCAACTTTATACCATCGATTTCAAAAAATCTAACCCAAACTACAGTGCTTATGGGACATTATATATTTCCAGGAAAGATTTTGCCATTCATAAAATGGAATATTCCCTTTATGACGATTTAAAAGCAATACCCGCTGGTAAAACTAACAAGCACGGTACCAACAATCAGCTAATTTTTGAAGTAATTACTGAATATCAGCGTGTTAATACTAAAATGTTTTTAAATTATATTTCTTTTCACAATACTTTTATGCTTGCGGAACCTCCTAAGTTTAGATCAGAAGAGTTTTTAGTAGACCTCGCAAAAAGATGTTTTGTAGTTAAATTAAGCGGCACGCCAGAACCGATTTCGGCAAAGAATAAAGATAATTATACGATAAAACACAATAACAAGAAGGTGCCCCTAAATCGGATATTAATTGGAAAAAGGGAAATTTACTTATATCCTCTTCTTACACCGAAGAAGGAAGAAGCAATGTTTAATGAAATTAGTAATGCAACCAGTATTGTTGAAGGTGTTTCGGAACTTCTGCGCATTAAAGTAAAAAACATTAAAGACACTGAGGGAAATGTTCTGAATAGACCTACTTACAGTCTTTTTAATCAGTTTCGCGAATACTTTGTTCAGCAAGTGAAACTAAATGAGACAGGCCCTGTGGATAGTCTTTATATGAAGAAGGACAAACCCATTTTCAGGGGTCAACCCCTTGTAAAACCTGATGATTTTTCAGATTTTTGGATGAACACACCACTAAAATCATCGGAAAATTAAAAAACCGCCTTTAATTGTTTAAAGACGGTTTAATTATCATTTCTAAGATAGTTAAACAGCTGCTACCTCTATTTTGGCAGACTTTACTGTTTTGATTATCCTTCCTGCTATTTTGTACGGATCTCCATTAGACGCAGGTCTTCTGTCTTCCAGCCATCCTTTCCAACCTTTTTCAACGGTTATGATAGGAATTCTGATTGAAGCACCTCTGTCTGATATCCCATAACTGAAATCCTTAATAGATGCCGTTTCGTGCAAGCCTGTAAGTCTTTCGTCATTAAAAGCACCATAAACGTCTATATGATCAGAAGTCACTGGCCTGAATGCCTCACAAATTTTTTCATATATTTCTTTAGAACCGCATGTTCTTAAAGTGGTATTGGAAAAGTTTGCATGCATTCCGCTACCATTCCAATCGCCTTTAACAGGTTTTGGATGTAATTCTATGTAATAACCATATTTTTCGCTAATGCGATTTAGTAGGTAACGCGCTATCCAGATCTCATCGCCCGCTTTTTTGGCACCTTTTGCAAAACACTGAAATTCCCATTGTCCTGGCGCAACTTCCTGGTTTATACCTTCAAAATTAATTCCAGTCGCGATACACATATCCATATGCTCTTCTACAAATTCTCTCCCCCAGGTGTACCTACCACCTACGGAGCAGTAATATTTACCTTGAGGTCCTGGAAATCCACCACGTGGAAACCCAAGAGGTAAATCCGTTTCAGTATCCATTAAAAAGTATTCTTGTTCAAATCCGAACCAGAAGTCATTATCATCATCATCAATTTGAGCACGATGATTCGATGCATGCGGTGTTCCATCTGCATTTAACACTTCTGCCATTACTAAAAATCCAGTGGTTCTTTCCGGATCGGGATAAATAGCTACGGGCTTTAAAAGACAATCTGAAGAATCGCCTGTGGCCTGCTCTGTAGAACTTCCATCAAAAGACCATATAGGGCAGTCTTCTAATTTACCACTGAAGTCTTCTTCAATCTTGGTTTTACTTCTTAGTTCCTGAGTTGGTTCGTGGCCATCCAACCAAATGTATTCTAATTTACTCTTGCTCATAATCTTCGGTGTTAATTTTTCAAATTTACGATCTCCAAAAATAAATTATTTTAAATACATCAATGAAAAAATAGGGGGTAATTATCAAAAAAATCGACATATTTATCAACACCCCTATTTTTTTAAGGGTATTTTGCAATATTTGCATAATTTAACGATTTTTCTATGAATTGTTTAATTTTGCTTTAATCAAATAATAAAATCCAGCTTATGTCCAGATTAAGATTCAATGCAATTACTGAAAGTTTCCAACATAAACCACTTCTCATTACAGAAACGGGGAGGCGATCAGAATTGTTTGGAACCCATGTTTTCAATGAAAAAAGAATGCTTCAATATCTTACAAAGGATGCACATTTAAGTGTTAAAGAGGCTATATTCTCAGGCTCAAAAATTGATAGGAAAATAGCGGATCAGGTCGCGGAAGCTATGAAAACCTGGGCTATCTCAATGGGTGCAACGCACTACACGCATTGGTTTCAACCTTTAACAGGTGCGACGGCAGAGAAGCACGATGCTTTTTTTGATCTGTTAGCGGATGGAAGAGCTGTTGACCAATTTGGGGGTGCTCAGCTTGTTCAACAAGAACCAGATGCATCCAGTTTTCCTAGTGGGGGTATACGAAATACCTTTGAAGCAAGAGGTTATACTGCCTGGGATCCAACCTCTCCGGCATTTATTTATGGTACGACACTCTGTATCCCTACAATTTTTGTGTCCTATACCGGTGAAGCTCTGGATAATAAAGCTCCGCTATTACGAGCATTGCATGCGGTAGATATAGCGGCTACCGCCGTTGCTAAATATTTTGATAAAAATGTCTCCAAGGTGCACGCAACTCTGGGGTGGGAACAAGAGTATTTTCTGGTTGATAAAGCACTGGCCGGTTCTCGCCCGGATATTGTTCTTACAGGAAGGACATTAGTCGGGCATCTGGCAGCCAAGGGACAACAACTGGATGATCATTATTTCGGTGTAATACCTTTAAGGGCTATTAATTTTATGCGTGATCTGGAAAAAGAATGTACTCGGCTGGGGATTCCTGTTAAAACCAGGCATAATGAAGTAGCACCAAATCAATTTGAGCTGGCTCAGGTTTTTGAGGAAGCAAACCTGGCGGTGGATCATAATTTGCTTCTGATGGATATTATGGAAAAGGTAGCGGACAGGCATAACTTTAAAGTCCTTTTTCATGAAAAACCATTTGCTCGAATAAACGGATCCGGGAAACACAACAACTGGTCTCTGGCAACAGATACTGGTGTCAACCTTTTAAGCCCGGGTTCTACACCCATGAAAAATCTGCAATTTCTTACCTTTTTTGTGAATACAATAAAAGCTGTAGATACTTATGAGGAACTGTTGAGATCATCAATTGCTTCTGCCAGTAATGATTACAGGCTGGGTGCAAATGAAGCTCCACCTGCTATTTTTTCAATTTTTATAGGAACACAACTAAGTAATGTGTTGGATGAATTGGAAGGGGTTTCCAAAGGAAAGCTGTCTCCGGAAGAGAAAACGGAATTAAAACTCAATGTAGTAGGGAAGATTCCTGAGATTTTACTCGATAATACGGATAGAAATCGCACCTCGCCTTTTGCCTTTACCGGTAATAAATTTGAGATGAGAGGAGTTGGCTCAAAAACTAATTGTGCAAAACCAATGACTATACTAAATACCATTGTTGCACATCAATTAAGGGAGTTTAAAAAGGAAGTAGATGTTTTAGTGGATAAAAAGAAATTAAAAAAGGACGAGGCAGTTTTTAATGTTTTAAGAGAATATATCAAGTCTTCCAAAAGAATTCGCTTCGATGGGGATGGTTATAGTTCGGATTGGGAAAAAGAAGCCAAAAAAAGGAAGCTGAGTAATAATAAGACGACACCTTCTGCCATTCAGATAATGACTTCTAAAGAAAGTCTGGAGCTTTTAAATAGCCTGGAAGTAATGAGTACTGTAGAAGTTGAAGCAAGGCAGGAGGTTGAACTGGAGACCTATATTTTTCATACCCAAATTGAAGGTAGGATTTTTAATGATTTGGTTTATAGCCATATTATTCCTTCTGCGATTGCATACCAAAACAAATTAATTAAAAATGTTCTGGGCTTAAAAGAGATTTATGGAGCGGCACATAAAAAATTATCTGAAGGGCATCTCACTCTTATTGAACAGATTGCGGAACATTTGGTTGAAGTAAAAAAGAATACCGATGATATGACCAATGCCAGAAAGATTGCCAACAATTTAAAGAACCTGAATAAGAAAGCTTTCGCTTACTGCGATAATGTTCGGCCCTATTTTGATAAAATAAGATACCATTGCGATAAGTTGGAGCAACTAATCGATGATCAGTCCTGGCCACTGACAAAATACAGGGAACTATTGTTTATTAAGTAAGCAAATAATTAAAGCTCACATTTTGTGGGCTTTTTTTGTGGTTTATCCTATTTTTGCGGAAACCAAAACCCATGGATCCGTCTGCCAGCAAACGTTATGACCAAAGAGGAGTTTCAGCTTCAAAGGAAGACGTGCATAATGCCATAAAAAATATTGATAAAGGCTTATTTCCAAATGCATTTTGCAAAATTGTAGAGGATTATCTGACCCGGGATGAGGATTACTGTTTGGTAATGCATGCAGATGGTGCCGGTACAAAATCTTCACTCGCTTATATGTATTGGAAAGAAACGGGTGATATGTCTGTTTGGAAAGGTATTGCCCAGGATGCATTGATCATGAACCTGGATGATCTTTTATGTGTTGGAGCAACAGATAATATTCTGCTATCCTCTACCATTGGTAGAAAT
>CAZHWD010000225.1:0-21017 GCA_964536335.1 uncultured Eudoraea sp.
AGCGTTCAAAAGATTTGCTCATAGTGGCATATGAATACGTAAAAATAGGAAAGTAAATTGAATAAACTTATTTTTGCGCGGTATCGGTTATAAACAAAAATTATGAATTATAATTTTAGGGAGATTGAGGCCAAATGGCAGAGTTATTGGGCGCAGAAAAACACATTTGAAGCGATTAATGGCTCCGAGAAGGAGAAGTATTATGTTCTCGATATGTTTCCTTATCCCTCAGGGGCCGGCCTTCATGTTGGACATCCCCTGGGCTATATTGCCAGTGATATTTATGCACGTTATAAAAGACATAAAGGATTTAATGTTTTGCATCCAATGGGCTTTGATTCCTTTGGACTTCCGGCAGAGCAATACGCCATACAAACCGGACAACACCCCTCTATTACCACTGACACCAATATTGCCAGATACAGAGAGCAATTAGATAAACTGGGGTTCTCTTATGACTGGAACAGGGAAGTTCGCACTTCTGACCCTAATTATTACAAATGGACACAATGGGTATTCATTCAACTTTTTAATTCCTGGTACAATAAAGACAAGGATAAAGCTGAAGAAATAGAACAGCTGATAGAAATTTTCAAAAAAGAAGGTAATACTAATATCAACGCATCCTGTGATGACGATACCCCATTATTTACTGCCACGGAATGGAATGAACTGAATTTAAAAAAGCAGGAAGAATTATTGTTGAAGTACAGATTGACCTATTTGGCAGATACTGAGGTTAATTGGTGTCCAACACTTGGAACTGTTCTTGCAAATGATGAAATTATTAATGGAGTTTCTGAACGAGGAGGATATCCGGTGATTCGTAAAAAAATGACTCAGTGGAGTATGCGGATAACAGCATATGCGCAGCGACTGCTTGATGACCTTCAAAAAGTAGACTGGCCTCAGTCTCTGAAAGATGCTCAGGCAAATTGGATTGGCAGATCTATAGGTGCTACGGTTTCTTTTAATACAATACCTTCGGGTAAGAGCAAGATTTCCCATCCTATTGAGGTATTCACAACCCGGCCGGATACAATTTTTGGTGTTAGTTTTATGACTCTTGCTCCAGAGCATGAATTGGTATCAAAAATAACCACAGAAGAACAAAAAGAGGAGGTTGAGACCTACGTTCAAATTACTTCCAAACGATCCGAACGCGATAGGTTGGCAGATGTAAAAACTATCACTGGTGTTTTCACAGGAGCTTTTGCTGAACATCCTTTTACCAAGGAATCAATACCCATTTGGATTGGCGATTATGTTCTGGCAGGCTACGGGACAGGAGCGGTTATGTCTGTCCCAAGTGGTGACCAACGCGATTATGATTTCGCAAAGCACTTTGATATCCTTATCCCTAATATTTTTGAAGGAATAGACATATTTGAAGAGGCGTTTGCAGATAAGGAATTAACCATAATTGCAAATTCTGAATTTCTAAATGGATTAAACTATAAGCAAGCCACTAAAAAAGTAATCTCCGAACTGGAAAATATTGGGCAGGGGAAAGGGAAAGTTAACTACCGGCTTAGGGATGCTGTTTTTAGCCGACAACGTTATTGGGGTGAACCATTTCCGGTATATTATGTTGATGGAATGCCAAAAATGATTGATGAAGACTGCCTTCCATTGAAGTTGCCGGAAGTAGAAAAGTATTTACCTACAGAGACAGGTGACCCACCTTTGGGGAATGCGACAGAATGGGCCTGGGATACCCGGAGTTCTAAGGTGGTAAATAATAGCTTAATAGACCAGGTGAAAGTTTTCCCCCTAGAGCTAAACACAATGCCCGGATGGGCAGGTAGCTCACAATATTTTAACCGGTATATGGATCCGGAAAACGATAAGGCAATCTTCTCTCAGGATGCTGTTAAATACTGGCAGGAAGTAGATCTGTATATTGGTGGTGTTGAACATGCTACCGGACATTTATTATACTCCCGTTTTTGGCAGAAATTTATGTTCGACAAGGACATGGTTCCTTATGAAGAGTATGCCAAGAAATTGATTAACCAAGGGATGATTCTGGGTACAAGTGCCTTTGTTTATAGAAAGGAAGGCACAAATAATCTGTTGTCAAAAGGACTAATAAAAGGTATAGATGTTACTCCTTTACATGCCGATGTTTCGTTGGTTAATTCTTCAGATGAATTGGATGTTGAAGCCTTTAAAAAATGGAGACCAGAGTTTAAAGATGCTGAGTTTGTTTTGGAAAATGGAAAATACATTGTTGGGCGTGAGGTTGAAAAAATGTCCAAATCTAAATACAATGTCGTAAACCCGGATGAAATATGTGAGGAATATGGCGCAGATTCCCTGCGGATGTATGAAATGTTTCTTGGACCACTGGAACAGGCGAAACCTTGGAATACAGCTGGAATCTCAGGGGTATACGCGTTTCTAAAAAAACTATGGAGGCTCTATCATACTGGTCCTGAAGGTGGATTTCAGATTACAAACGAGCCACCTTCCAAAGAAGCCCTGAAATCACTTCATAAAACAATCAAAAAAGTAGAAGACGACATTGAACATTTCTCATTCAATACTTCGGTTGCAACCTTTATGATTTGTGTAAATGAACTTTCCACTCAAAAGTGTACCAGCAAGGATATACTGGAGCCCCTGGCAATTTTGATCTCCCCTTACGCGCCCCATATTTCTGAAGAACTTTGGGAAAAGTTGGGGCACACAGAATCTGTTTCAATAGAGCCATTTCCAAAATTTGAGGCTGGCCACCTTGTGGAAAATAGCAAGGACTATCCGATCTCATTCAATGGGAAAATGCGTTTCATTATAGAACTTCCTTTAGACATGGGGAAAGAAGAAATAGAGGAAGCGGTTATGGCGCATGAGAAAACTAAGGCACAATTGCAGGGTCGAATTCCTAAGAAAGTGATTGTTGTACCAGGGAAAATTGTGAATATTGTGGGCTAAACCAGGGGTTTATTGGTTACTGTCTATTTCATTAAAATCCGGGTCCTGCTAAAATGATAACGCATAAGTAAAAGCGGGTTAATTATTTTATTTGGCAGAGGATTATGCTACTACATAATATTTGTATTCACAAAACAATTTCGTCCTGAAATAAATATAAAAATGTACATTTTGTCAGTAAAAAAGCCCCGGTTCGGCATTGGCCGGGTTTTTGTTATTTAATAAGTACTTTTAAAGTAGCAAAAAACGAAATTATGACAATTTATTATATATTACTCGGTGCCATTGCCCTTGTAAGCTGGTTGGTAAGCAGAAAGCTAAAAAATAAGTTTAATTACTATTCCAAAGTTCATTTGCGTAATGGTATGAGCGGTGCAGAAATTGCTGAACAAATGTTAAGTGATCATGGTATTCGCGATGTTAAGGTAGTCTCTACCGCAGGAATGCTTACAGATCATTACAATCCGAAAACAAAAACAGTTAATCTTAGCGAAGGGGTTTATAGCCAACGTAATGCGGCGGCAGCTGCTGTAGCAGCACATGAATGTGGCCATGCCGTTCAGCATGCACAGGCCTATGAATGGCTTTCAATTCGTTCCAAATTAGTTCCCGTGGTAAGCGTTACATCGGGGATGTCTACATGGGTAGTCTTTGGAGGTCTTATTTTGGCGGCTTCGACAGAAGGTGCCGGTGGTCAATTCGGCTTTTATATTGCTGTAGCGGGTCTGATTATGATGGGTTTTGCCACACTTTTCAGTTTTATTACGCTCCCTGTTGAATATGATGCAAGTAATAGGGCATTGGCATGGTTAAAACGGAAGAACATTGTTTCTCAGGAAGAATACAAAGGTTCTGAGGATTCCTTAAAATGGGCCGCAAGAACCTATGTAGTAGCCGCAATTGGCTCTCTGGCATCTTTAGTTTATTGGGGATTTCAGGTATTTGGCGGAAGAGATTAATGCCAGTTTCCATTTTTTTTGAAATACTAAATAGTAATTTGACGGTCAATTTGCTGATCTAATGATATAAATGTCTCTGTTCTGGAAACACCCTCAATCTGCTGAATTTTTTTATTTAGCAAATGCATAAGATGTTCATTGTCTTTACATAAAACCTTTATAAGAATAGACCAGTTCCCTGTTGTATAATGGCACTCCAGGACCTCTGGTATTTTTTCTAATTGCTTCACTGCTATTGGATTACTCATGGCTTTATCCAGAAAAATGCCAATATAGGCCATAGTAGTATATCCTAATATTTTTGGATTGACAATGAATTTAGATCCGGCAATAAGGCCTGATTTCTCCAGTTTACGAAGTCTTTGATGAATGGCTGCTCCAGAAATCCCTATATTTCTGGCAATTTCTAATATAGGCTTTCGGGCATCCTGCATAAGAAACCTTAGGATTTTCTTATCAATCCCATCAAATTTAAATATTTCATTACCAGTTTTCATCTTTAGGCTTTCAAATTAAACCTAAAGATACCAAAATTAGTTTCAAAGACTAACCTGCAACAGAATCAGGATTATAACCTAAATAGGGTACATTATATTCTTTAAACACTACTCCGTAGGTGGCTAGCTCATTTAAAATAGGTTCATATACTTCTTTTGATATCGGAATCTGCACCCCCGGAGTTGAAATTTTTTTATTAAGTATTAATAAGGTTGCAATAGCCACAGGTAAGCCAACAGTTTTGGCCATTGCTGTATGTGTATGATTTTCGCCAATCACCACCATATTGGCATCGAGCTGATGTTTTTCCCCATTCAATTCATATCCGAATTTATGGTACATGACAATCATATCTTTATCGTCATGCGCCATGGTCCAACTGTCTTCCAGTATTTTTTGCAGCATTTGAGCCGGGGAAGCATTTTTAATATGAATTGTTTTTCTAGAATCAAATAAATTTAATTCTAGAAGTTTCCCCCACATGATATCGTCCTGATCAATTTTTAGGTAATGTCTGAGTTTAAGTTCAACGGAATCGGTTGGTGAATAGGGCAGAAAAAGATTGGTAAATTCCCTATAGGACATACCTTCTGAATTTTCTATGGTGTAGCTATCATCTGTCATTCCTAATTGAACAAACATATTCCAGGCTTTGGAGAATCCAATACGTCTCATTGTACCCCGGTAAAGAGTCAGGGCATGGTTGAGACCATAGGCTTCCCGATAGTTTAAAGAATCCCTGTTTGCATAGGCTTCGAATTTTCCGTAGCCTTCTATTTCCATGAATTCTGTTCTTCTGAAGAGCTTATGATAGGGGATATATTTGTAAGTACCTTCCTGTATAAATTTAGCGGCCCAACCTTGTCCGGCTATTACAACATTTCTTGGATTCCAGGTAAATTTGTAATTCCATAGATTATTATCACTTTCGGGTGCAACCAGTCCTCCTGTAAAAGATTCAAATAACAACATTTTACCTCCCTTGTCCCTTATTCTATTAATAAGTTGCATAGCGCTCATATGGTCAATACCCGGATCTAAACCAATTTCGTTCATAAAAATCAAGCCATTTTTTTTAGCAGAAGCGTCTAATGCTTTAATTTCTTCACTTATATAGGAGGCGGTAACTAAGTTTTTTTTAAAACGAATGCAATCTTCTGCCACTTTCATATGAAAGCGTGCAGGGAGCATAGAAATTACAATATCTGAGTTTTTAATGGCCATCTCTCTCTCATCATCCTTAAAAATATCCAACTTTATAACTCTACAAGAGGGATGGTTTTTTATTTCATCAGGAACTATCTCGGTATTCAGATCACCAATAGTTAAATGTAATTTTTCTGAATCTGCTTTTTCCAGCAAGTAATCCAACAAATAAGAGGTTGATTTACCTGCCCCTATGACTAATATTTTTCGTGTCATTAAATATATTTTCTATTCGAAGTATTGCGCGGACTAAGGTATCAAATTGTTACATTTGTCAAAAATATGGTCATTTAAGTTATGAACAAAACAATTTTCTGTACAGGAATTTTCGTTGGAGTATTGGCAGTAGTTTTAGGTGCCTTTGGGGCTCATGGGCTGAAGAATCTCTTATCTTCAGGGGAGATAGATACTTTTAAGACCGGAGTAACTTATCAAATGTATCACGCCCTCTTATTACTTATCCTTGGTAGTGTGAAAAGTATTCCCGAGGAGGAGAAGAAACTGATTTATTATTTCATTGTTTCAGGGATTGTTTTTTTTTCATTTTCCATTTATTTATTGGCTACCAATAGCCTGACTGGCTATGATTTTAGAACCTTAGGTTTTATAACTCCAATTGGAGGGCTTCTTTTGATTTTGGGATGGTTGCTTTTAGGTTATCGCGCGTATAGAAAATTCAAATAATCAAGGGGGATGGCATTAATGAATAATTCTCAATTAGACAGATTTATAGTAACTAGGATACAATATAAATGGCAATAAAGAATATTTCAATGAATTCAATTTCGTTAAAAGAATACGGCTTGGAAACCAATCGGATATTTTACCAATTAGATTCTGAACAACTTCATCAGATGACCCTTGAACGTGCCATGGGCGAGGAAGCATCAAACGGAGCTTTGGTTGTAAACACCGGAGAGTTCACGGGGCGTTCTCCTATGGATCGTTTTATTGTTAAAGACAATATAACTGAGGATAAAGTCTGGTGGGGGAATATAAATATTCCTTTCTCACCTGAGAAGTTTGATTCGCTTTATAAAAAGGTGACCACTTACTTAAAGGACAAGGACGTATTTGTAAGAGACTGCTATGCCTGCGCAGATATTGATTACCAATTAAATTTAAGGGTTATTAACGAATACCCCTGGTCCAATTTATTTGTGCATAATATGTTTCTTAGGCCTGAGGAAAAAGAATTAGAGAATTTTGCACCGGAATGGACAGTGATAAATGCACCTGGGTTTATGGCAGATCATTTGATAGACGGAACAAGACAACACAATTTTGCTATATTGAATTTTACCCGAAAAATTGCTTTAATAGGGGGTACCGGCTACACTGGAGAGATTAAGAAAGGTATTTTCTCTGCTTTAAACTTTATCTTGCCCTTATATAAGAATACATTGCCTATGCATTGTTCGGCCAATGTGGGAAAAAAAGGAGATACAGCCTTATTCTTTGGACTTTCCGGTACCGGAAAGACAACTTTGTCTACAGATCCATTTAGAAAATTGATTGGTGATGATGAACACGGATGGACGGAAGAAAATACTGTTTTTAATTTTGAAGGTGGTTGTTATGCCAAGGTGATCAATCTTAGTGCCGAAAAGGAACCTGAGATTTATGCCGCTATTAAAAAGGGGGCAATTTTGGAAAACGTTATTTTGGATTCGAGTGGGAATGTCGATTATGAAGACACCACAATAACTGAAAATACCCGGGTAAGTTATCCTATTGATCATATTGCCAATATAAAAATGCCTTCAATTGGAGAGGACCCTAAAAACATTTTTTTCCTAACAGCGGATGCTTTTGGAGTATTACCCCCTATATCAAAATTAACTCCCAGCCAGGCCGCATATCATTTTATGTCGGGATATACCGCTAAGGTGGCCGGGACCGAGGCAGGGGTAGTAGAACCTATTCCTTCATTTTCTGCTTGTTTCGGAGCGCCGTTTATGCCTTTGCATCCCGCAGAATATGCAGAAGTACTAAGCAGAAAAATGAAAGATTCTCAGGTTAATGTTTGGTTGGTTAATACTGGGTGGACCGGTGGACCGTATGGGGTTGGAACGAGAATGAAATTAAAATACACAAGAGCTATGATTCGGGCTGCACTTAGTGGTGAATTAGGATTGTATACTTATGATTCCTACCATATTCATTCTGTGTTTGGGGTGGCACAACCACGAACGTGCCCGGGTGTTCCTACTGATGTTTTAAGCCCTAGGGCAACCTGGAATAATGATAAAGCTTATTATGATACTGCATTTAAACTTTCCAATGCTTTTCGTGAGAATTTTAAAAAGTTTGAGTCCTATGCCAGTGAAGAAATCAGGCGAGGAGGACCCCAGCGTTATAACTATTAATTAAAAAGGCCTCAGTAAATGAGACCTTTTAGTTGGGTTTTTATTTTTTGTTGACGCTGGTAATATACTTCTGTAGGGCCATAGTCATTGAAGGAGTTTCCGGTGTCGGTGCTTTTATATCAATTCGCAGGCCTGCATCAGTAGCTGCGACGACAGTTGAATTTCCAAAGACCGCAATTCTCGTATCTTTTTGCTCAAAGTCAGGAAAATTTTGAAGTAATGATTCTATACCAGACGGGCTAAAAAACACCAGCACGTCGTAATAGACATTTCTTAAATCAGAGAGATCGCTTATAACCGTTTTATAGAAAATACCCCGATTCCAATTAATTCCCAGTTCATTTAAAGTCTCGGGAATTCCAGGTTTTAATGCATCTGACGAAGGTAGTAAATAGGATTCCTCCTTATATTTTTTAAACAAGTGAAGTAATTCACTAAAGTTTCTTTTGCCTACATAAATTTTTCGTTTCCTGTAAATAACATATTTCTGGAGATAAAAAGCTACTGCCTCAGATTGGCAGAAGTATTTCATGGTATCCGGAACTTTAAAACGCATTTCTTCAGCTATTCTAAAGAAATGATCAACAGAATTTCTGCTGGTAAGGATTATAGCGGAATAATCTTTAAGATCTATCTTTTGTTGCCTTACGCTTTTGGCGTCTACACCTTCAACATGTATGAAGGGCCTAAAGTCTACCTTTACTTTTTCTTTTTCAATTAGTCTTAGGTATGGAGAATTTTCCATTTTTGGTTCTGGTTGGGACACCAAAATCGTTTTTACCTTCATATACCTCAGTCTTTTAGATAATTCGCAATGATTATAAAGGGTGCAATTTCAAGAGCGCAAAGGTACAAAATAAAATAGAAAAAGTAGCCTGAGATTAATTTTTGATAGTTTTTTATAATAGTTATCCAGCCAATAACATTTACCACGACTATTAGAAAAATACTTACAAACACTACCATTTTCGAGTCTTTTAGCACATAAGTAATGATAATATTGGCTGCTAACATGATGATACTGCTGTAGTTAAGGTAGGACAACTTTTTAAAAATGAATTCGGATATTATCTTATTATTATTAAAGACAAATCCACCCCCCATTTGTAGCAATATTTTACCAAATAAAAACAAGAACAGAAAACCCAGAATAATGGAAAAAACCACAAAATACTGGTCATTTTCTGAATTGGACAAAATATTCCAGGCCAAATAGATGAAAAGTGAGAAATTTAGAAGTTGGAAAATTGTAAAAAAGATATTGAACCAATTTAATAGTTTATCCTTTTTATTGTACATAAAAATATACTTGTTATTAAAAGGGAGTATAATAAAATTTAAAAACCTGTTGTAAAATAAATTCTTAGCAATAACCATAAATAGTATACTTGAAAAGATAATAGCTGTTATCCAATCTATATTATTAATTACTCTTTGAACAGGTTCCATTATGGCAATTTAATGTTTTCGCCGTTTATACCCCAAAAAAGCCCGTTTTCGGAAATACTTATCTTAAAATAGTAAGCATCATTTATGTCAGGTTCTGGCATTAAAAGGTTAAAGCTCGTTGTATCTTTCGATTTAAGTACCCTAATCCCTTCCTCCGAAGGACTGGCTTGAATTTTTTTGACCTCTCTTAAGTTTTTGTATTTGTTCAGAAATACCACTCCAAATTCCAGTTTGGATATTTCTATATTGGTCGCGTATGGATTGTAAACTTTAAAGTTTAAATTCTTGTCTTCCAATAATTCAACAGGGATATCAATAATAGTTCTCAACTTTCTAAAAGATTCAAAATTCTTTTTATAGATACCATAATACGGATCCCCTTTTGCATCGGAATAGGAGAGGTCTCCCTCATTTAAAAATTTGGAGATATAAATAATTTTTTGTCCTTGTACCCAATTTTCAGACTCGTCAATCGTAAACTGGTTTGGCCTGTACCTGATATTGTTTAGTGAGTAAGAGGTATTACCCGAATAAAAAGTATACATAGGTGCCTCGGTATAGGAATTTTCAAAAACTACAGGAATTGTCCCGACTTTTGAACTTATTTCATTTACCCAATCTTTATTTCCATGTGTTTCATAAACAATGGGAAAAAGAGGGGCATAAATCAAACCTATTCTGAGGAACATTAAAATTATAATATTAGCTATTCCAAGGATAAAGATCCATTTTCTGGTAATCCTATCCTGGAGCATTTGATTGTATACCACCACAATCATTGGAATACAAATAACAATTAACCACTGCGTTTGTATACGTCTGTTAAAACTGGAAATAAAAAAGAATGCAATTATTCCATATATTAAATACAAAAGAGCTTTGCTAAATTTATCAGATTTTTTTGTTTTAAATAAAGCTCTGTATATCCATGGAAATGTTAAGCCGAAAAGTACAATCAGGTTAACAAAAAACCCGAGCGTAAAGTCGCCAAATTCGTAAGCCCTGTTTGGCCTTTCAAACAAATGATACTTTATAGAAACAAAATCATTATTATATAACCATATAAAATGAGGGGTATAACATATTAGTGCAAGTAATACAGAAAGCCAGGCATATTTGTTAAAGACAAGACGTAAATTAGATATCAATACAAACAGAATAACCAGAACAGCATGGTACTTACTGTACATTAAGGCAGCCATGACAAGTCCTAAAAGAACCGATAAACCCAAGGACGGGGACTTTAAAAACTTCTTATATATCAATAAAAATAGAGCAGTAAAAAAAAGTAATGGTGTATCGGGTAATGTTAAGAAACCATAGGCATGAATAAGGATCATTGAGAAGACCAATACAAAATAATGGAGTACATATTTATTCTTTCTACGGTTATCAATTAAAAGCCAGAGGACTATATAAGTGCCAGCAGATAGAACACTGCTTAAAAAGCGAACTCCTAGTTCTCCATTAAAAAACAGGCTGCTTATTTTGACGATCAAGGCAACCATTGGCGGATGATCAAAGTATCCCCAAGCCATGCACTGCGCATAATACCAATAGTAAGCTTCATCAAAAATTAGTTCTGTAAAATAACCTTGTAATAAGTTTATTATAAAAATTGATGCTAATAAATAAAGGAAAATTTTGGGTAGTTCAAGTTTCATTCCGGTTGCCGATTCACTTCAAAATTACAAATTATAGTAGTAATTAATTCCTTTAAAGAAACGATAAAATTAATTGCGTATTTTCTGCTAGACCTATTAAAGTAGTATTTTTGTCAAAATTGCCAAAAGCCAAATGACAGATAGCTTAGTAATTATTCCAACATTTAATGAAATTGAAAATATTGAAGCTATTATAGATGCTGTTTTTCAGCTTAAAAAAGAATTTGATGTCCTTATTGTGGATGATAATTCTCCAGATGGCACGGCTAATAAGGTCATTGAATTACAAAATAAATATCCCAAGAAGTTGTTTCTCGAAGTTAGAAAGGACAAATCTGGTTTAGGCACAGCTTATATTCATGGTTTTAAATGGGCATTGGCAAGAAAATACGATTATATCTTTGAAATGGATGCCGATTTTTCACATAGACCTTCAGACCTACAAAGATTATACAGAGCCTGTTTAAATGGTGCAGATTTGGCAATTGGATCGCGTTATAAAAAAGGCGTGAATGTAGTTAATTGGCCACTTTATAGGGTTTTATTGTCCTATGGAGCCTCTTTTTATGTAAAATTAATTACTGGTATGCGCATTCATGATCCTACAGCAGGTTTCATCTGCTATAAGAGGTGTGTTTTAGAGGCGATAAACCTGGATACTATAAAATTTGTTGGATATGCTTTTCAGATTGAAATGAAATTTAGGACATATCTTAAAAAATTTAAAATTGAAGAAGTCTCCATCATTTTTACGGATCGGGAGAAAGGCAAATCTAAGATGAATTCTTCAATTATCTGGGAGGCCATTTTTGGTGTTATAACTATGAAATTTAGAAGTTTATTTATTAAAAATTAAGTTATGAGTAAAACGCTCATTAAAAATGCTGTGATCATAAATGAAGGGGTAAGATTTGAGGCGGATATCTTAATTCAAGATGAAATTATCACAAAAATTGGGAGTAATCTTTCTTCAAACGGGTCGAAGATTATGGACATAGCGGGAAATTTTGTTTTACCTGGAATAATAGATGATCAGGTACATTTTAGAGAACCTGGACTAACCCATAAGGGCGATATAGCTTCAGAAAGCAGAGCGGCCATTGCAGGTGGAATAACCTCTTACATGGAACAACCTAATACGAATCCGCAAACTACCACAATAGAAAAATTGGAACAAAAATTTGATTTGGCTTCCAGGACATCATACGCTAATTATTCCTTTTTATTAGGGGGCACAAATGACAACCTTGAGGAAATAAAAAAACTTGATAAATATGCCTGTTCGGGCATAAAACTATTTCTGGGGTCCTCTACAGGAAATATGTTGGTGGATAATGAAGAAGTCCTTGAGCGAATATTTAATAATACAGAACTGGTCATTTCGGTTCATTGTGAAGATGAAAAAACCGTTAGAGAAAATACGCAGAAATACAGAGCCATATATGGCGATGATATTCCTGTAGAATTACATCCTTTAATACGAAGCGAGCAGGCTTGTTACCTTTCTTCATCCAGGGCGATTGCCCTTGCCGAGAAAACAGGGGCGAGATTGCACGTTTTTCATGTGTCAACGGGTAAAGAGACCCATCTTTTTCGAAATGACATTCCATTAGAACAAAAAAAGATTACCTCAGAAGTATGTATTCATCACCTTTGGTTTTCAGACAAAGATTATTCGGAAAAGGGAATGTTAATTAAATGGAATCCAGCTATTAAGACCTCTACAGACAGAGATCAATTATGGCAAGCATTACTGGATGATAGGATTGATGTTGTGGCAACAGATCATGCTCCGCATACCCTAGAAGAAAAGAAGAATAATTATATGAAGGCACCCTCTGGTGGCCCATTGGTTCAGCATGCATTAGCGGCCATATTGGAAAAATCTATAGAAGGAAAAATTGCAGTAGAGAAAGTTGTTGAAAAAATGTGCCACAATCCTGCTAAATTGTTTCAAATTGATAAACGGGGTTATATAAACGAAGGCTATTATGCAGATTTAGCAATAGTAGATATGAACTCTCCATGGACAGTTGATGCAAATAATATTGCATATAAATGCGCATGGTCACCCTTTGACGGTAATAGGTTTAGAACAAAAGTCACTCACACTTTTGTAAATGGACATTTGGCTTATGATAAAGGACAATTTTCCAATTTCAGGAATGCTAAAAGGCTAACTTTTAATAGATAATGATGCGTAAGATATTTCTCTTAATAACATTTATTATTTTTTTCTCATGCGGAGAGGAGGTCATTGAAAAGCCAATCAATCTTATTTCCAAAGAGAAAATGATTGATATTCTTTATGATCTGGCTATTATAGATGCAGCTAAATCTACTGGGCCTCAGGTAATGGAAAATAAGAATTTTGTCCCCATGCAATTTATTTACAACAAATATGAAATTGATAGTATACAGTTTGTATCTAGTGATTTATATTACGCATCCAAACCTTTGGAATATGAAGAAATTTATAAGCAAATAGAAGACAGGATTATAAAGGAAAAGGCACGATTTGAAAAACTGGGAGAGAAAAAAGAAGATATTTTAATTCAGGAGTAGGAGGAAGAGTGAGCCTACATATATTTTTGACATGAATAGGTAACACATGATCGTATTTGTTCATATTCGACGTTAAGTGCTTCCTGTACTTTTAAATTGTCATATACTTGGGGAAAGCGTAAAGATGTGAGCCCTTGTTTAGTTAACTTCCTTTTTTTGCCAATAAATAAATTGATAGCCCAGTCAACTCTCCAGAAAATTTCTAATTGCCAAAACTTCAGCCTTATCTTAGGAGATGGTCTGTTGAACCCGAGAGAGATTGTCTCCAAAATTGTTTTATAGGACAAATTTTCTGCTACGGCAATAAAGCGCTCATTTTTAATGGGAGAATCCATAAGTTGAACCATTATTTTAACGACATCACCCACTGAAATAAATCCTGTACTACCCGGAAAGTAAAAGCGCATGCCCTTAGCAGCCGCTTTAAAAAGTAACCCACTACCACTTTCCCAATATCCGGGACCCAGGATAATGCCGGGATTAATGATTACCATAGAGAGACCTTCCTGAGCACCCCTCCAGACTTCCATTTCGGCAAAATGTTTTGAAGATGCATATACATTTGTAAAGGTGTCATTCCATTCATTTTCTTCATTTACCGGGTCACCTGTTGTAGATTTACCTATTGTTGCTATAGAACTTACGTAACATAGTTTTTTGATACTCTTATCAATACATAGATTTACAATATTCTCCGTTCCCTTCTTATTTATTTTTTGTAACAAATTAAAATCGTTGGGGTCAAACGAAATAAATGCAGCGCAATGATAAACCAGAGTAACTTCTTTAAATGCCAATTCAAGAGCCGGGATATCGTTAATATCAGCTTCTATCCATTGAATCTTGTTAAATATTTCGTCCGAATTATCATGATAATAAGAGAATATCTCCTTTACTCTTTGAATATCGCTGTCTTTTCGATGAATAGCCCTCACAGATGCCCCCTGAGTGAGCAATTTCAATATTAGATGGGACCCAACAAGCCCAGTTCCTCCTGTGACTAAAACCATGGGCCTAATTTACTCATTTCGATTGGATAAATTTGTTCAGTGAGTCAAGCTGCTGGCTATTTCTATTATATTTGCAGCAACTATATTAATAGATTACAAAATGACTTCAAACTTTGTTTCGGAACTAAAATGGAGGGGAATGGTACACGATGTAATGCCGGGAACCGAAGAGCATTTACTAACAGGGATGCAATCTGCTTATGTGGGGATAGATCCAACCGCAAATTCACTTCATATTGGTCATTTGGTAAGTGTAATGATGTTGAGACATTTTCAGCTCGCGGGTCATAAACCCTATGCTCTGATTGGCGGAGCAACAGGGATGATAGGCGATCCTTCCGGTAAATCAACTGAGAGAAATTTATTGGACGAAACTACGTTGCGATTAAATCAGGAAGCGATAAAAGACCAATTGTCCCGCTTTCTTGATTTTGATAGTCTGGCAGAAAATTCTGCGGTACTTGTTAACAACTATGATTGGATGAAAGATTTCGCTTTCCTGGATTTTATTCGTGATGTTGGAAAACACATTACAGTAAATTATATGATTGCCAAAGAATCTGTCAAAAAAAGGCTATCACCAGATGAAAAAGAAGGAATGTCTTTTACTGAATTTACATACCAGCTTGTTCAGGGGTATGATTTTTTATATCTGTTTCAAAATCATAACTGTTCACTTCAAATGGGAGGGAGCGACCAATGGGGAAATATTACGACCGGAACAGAGCTTATTCGAAGAATTGGAGGGGGTAAAGGATATGCACTCACCTGCCCTCTTATTACTAAGGCCGATGGAACTAAGTTTGGAAAAACAGAGGGGGGGAATATCTGGTTGGACGCTCACAGGACGTCGCCTTATAAATTTTATCAGTATTGGCTAAATACATCAGATGAAGATGCAGAAAAATACATTAAAATTTTTACTTTTTTATCTAAAGATGAAATTGAAGCTTTGATTATAGAACAGTCTCAGACACCTCATTTACGAATATTACAAAAACGCCTGGCAGAAGAAATATCTATTCTGGTTCATTCCAAGGAAGAATTTGAAAATGCCTTGATTGCTAGTTCTATTCTTTTTGGAAAATCAACTTCTACAGATCTTAAGAGCTTAGACGAAAAAACTTTTTTAGATGTTTTTGATGGAGTCCCTCAAGCAAAGATTTCCAAATCTGAAATGGATAATGGATTGGATATGATTGCCGCATTGGCAGCCAAAACAGGATTTTTAGGTTCTAATGGCGAAGCACGGAGGGAACTAAAACAAAATGCCATTTCCGTAAATAAGGAAAAAGTAAAAGAAGATTATTTGATAACGGAAACAGATTTGATAAACAACAAATATGTTTTACTTCAGCGAGGTAAAAAGAATTATTTTATCCTGGTTGTAAAATCATAAATAAGGGATTTAAATGGAGGAAATTGATTTTTTTGATTTCAGGGCAGTATTGCTTTTAACCTTTGTTCTGTTTCTGATTATATTTATTCGCTTTTTGATTGTTTCAGGAGCATATCACTATTCATTTTTCTTTTTGTTCCGAAAAAAATTTGATAAAAGGATATTAGATCATACTGCATTAAAGAAGAAGCAATTATACAAGGAATTGTATTGGTCGGCAATAAGTGGTTTGATTTTTGCGATTTTTGGAATGTTGATTTATTTTTTATGGTCAATTGGGGCAACAGCAATCTATGTGGATATAAACACCTACCCAATATGGTATTTGCCAATTAGTGTTTTATTAACGCTATTTATTCAGGACACTTATTATTATTGGATACACCGTTGGATGCATAAGCCATCTGTTTATAGGTATTTTCATAAGATTCATCATAAAAGCGTACACACTTCAGTATTGACCTCTTTCTCATTTCATCCATTGGAGACAGTGTTACAGGCCATTATTCTTCCATTGATTGTTTTGTTTATACCTATGCACTATTATGCTTTACTATTTATGCTACTGATCATGACCATTTCAGCAACAATTAATCATGCCGGAGTTGAAATATACCCCTCGGGAAAATATGGAAAGTGGTTTGGGCATTGGGTCATTGGCGCTACTCATCACGATCAGCACCACAGAAAGTTCAATTATAACTTTGGATTATACTTTACATTTTGGGATAAGTGGATGGGAACAGAAAGTCCTGAAAGTATTAGGAAGTAATTTTAGCCTCTATACTAAAGCACCATTAAATTGCAACCACGAATGTCTGAATGATCAAATCGGCCTAATACTTCAAAACTTCCATCTTTATAAATCCTGCCTAGATCTTGGGTTGCAATAAACGAACAGGAGTATATATTGGCGAGATCAATAATGTTTATACCTCCTATTTTGCCAAAAGGTTCAGTTGTCAAAGGATCTTCAGTTTGGCGTATGGAGACGGACATCCAGGGAGGACAATTAAAAATTCCGTTAGCTTTAGAATACGCCTGAGAAAGAAGTTCAGTCATGCCATATTCTGAGTGAATGACATCAGGGCCAAAACTGTTTTTAAGTATACGATGTAACTCATCACGGACCAATTCAGTTCTCCTGCCTTTCATCCCGCCAGTCTCCATAATAATGGTATTTTTTAAATTTATTGAATGATTTTCGGAAAAGTCCAGCAAGGCATATGAAACACCAATAAGGATATTTTTACTAGAGGTTTGATCCAAACTTTCAAGGGTCCTTAATAAATCAACTTTGTTATCAAGATAAAAACCACTCTTCGGATTCCCACTTTTCTTAATAAGATTTTTTACCATATAGATAAGTGAAGAGCCTGCGCGTTCCATATAAGAAGGTAATAATGCCAGCACGCAATAATCTTCAATATTCCCATAGAAATGCTCAAAGGTTTTTAAATAGCTTTTTTCATAAATAGCAAGCTTTGTCACATAATGTTTGCTTACAAGTTGTCCCGTGGTCCCGCTACTTTCAAAAACGATCTGCGGTTTTTGGTTTTTAGTTATTACTCTTTTGGATTTGAAAAATTCAATCGGCAAATATGGAATATCTTCTACTGCATTTACATCGCACTTAGATTTACCCAAATAACTGCAAAACTTCTGGTAAATAGTATTGTTGTCATATTGAAAATTAAATACTTCCAATGCAATCTTGTTGAACTGAGATGAGGTTTTGATCTCAAAAATTCTATTGATATCCATATCGACTTGAAGACTACAAAAATAGTTAAAATAAAAAAGGCCCCTCTATGGAGCACAATAATGGATATATTTGAAATGCTATTTTACAACCAGTTTTCTGGTCATTGTTTTGTTATTCTCTACCACTTGAATTACGTAAACACCTGGTGAAAGCCTTCCTATATTGAGCATATTTGTTATAATTCGATCCTGAAGTACTATTTTACCAAAGACGTCGTATACTATTACATCTTTACTCAGATTATTTAAAGTTTTAATGTAAACGATACCACCAATAGCTGGATTTGGATAAAGCGTAAAATTAGAAGATTCTTGTTCCTTTTCATCTACAGCTGGAAACTTTTCCTGTCCGGAAAGCACTAGCGTAAAAACCAGTAAAAAGAGTAAGTAGGCTTTTTGCATCAACATTGATTTGGGATCAACAAAGTAAATATAGGATAATAACTTTTCTTTTAGTAGAAATTGTTGTGAAAGCTAAATTTTTGTAGGTAAACTTTTATAGTTGTAACATTCATCGATGAATTGCGCATTTAATCGATAAATAGTAAAATATTTGAGGAACCTTAACCGGCTATTTTTTTGAGTCAGTAAATCTATTTAATGATCAACTTTCTAGTTGCTATTTTATCTTTTTCATATACCCGAAGTACATACACCCCGGCAACTAAATTAGAGACGTTTAACTCCTTTCTAAGAATTGTTGTCTCAAGCCTTTGAGTACCGAAAACATCAAAGATGAGTATTCTTTTCGGGGCATTCAATGCAGTTTGTATATATACTTTTCCAGTGGAAACTGGATTTGGATATAGCTTAAAACCCTCTATTTCACCACCAATATTTTGCACTTCCTGGCCGTAACTAAAAGAGATAAAAAGAAAGAATAAAACAAAGTAGAATTGCTTCATAAACATTATTCAAACAAAGTAATTATAACAAATATAGAAATTTTAGTTCTCCATCATACTCCATGAATTTGTTAAATCAATAATATTCGATAAAATGCATCAAAGGCTGCTGTTAAATTGGAATAGAACTTAATAAACCCTAATATTTGGCTCTTTGATGTTATATTAATGTTATCAGCATTAAATCAATGTTAAGTAATTAAAGCATATTAGTATTATCTTTACTTTTGGCCAGAATGATCAAAGAATAAACGCATGAAAAAGCAGGACATTAAAATTCTATTGGTTGATGATGAACCGGATATTTTGGAGATTCTAAAATATAATCTTACTTCTCAGGGATATCAGGTATTTACTGCCAAAAACGGAATTGAGGGTGTAGAAAAGGCAAAGAAAAAAACTCCACATTTGATTATATTGGATGTCATGATGCCGGGAATGGATGGGATAGAAGCTTGTGAAATTATTCGTAATACAAATGGATTAGAACATACCTTAATAACCTTTTTAACAGCCAGAGGAGAGGATTATTCTCAGGTGGCAGGTTTTGACGCCGGTGCAGATGATTATATTACCAAACCAATAAAGCCAAAATTATTGGTAAGTAAGGTAAAAGCCTTGTTGAGGAGATTAAATAAAGACAAGGACCAGAACGAAGATGTATTGAATGTGGGTAACATTGAAATTAACCGAGAAGAATACAAAGTAATCAACAGCGGAAGAGAGATTATTCTACCAAGGAAAGAATTCGAGCTTTTGGCCTTATTAGCCTCAAAACCAGACAAAGTTTTTAAACGTGAAGTTATTTTGGATAAAGTCTGGGGTCAGGAAGTAGTGGTAGGAGGCAGAACAATTGATGTACATATTAGAAAACTACGCGAAAAAATTGGTGACAATCATTTTAAAACTGTGAAGGGTGTAGGATATAAGTTTGTATTGTAATGTCTGCAAAGCTAAAAAAGTCATATAAGTTTGCATTACGTTCAGCACTCTTAATTACTATCATACTTACATTAACTTTATGTCTTTTTTTGTTGTACAATAAACAGTTAGAAGACACCTGGCTTGTACTACTGGTTTTTACAATAATGGTTTTTACAGTATCTTTTAGTATAATTCAGGTTCGTGCCGAGAAATATATCTACCGCAGGATTAAGAAAATTTATGACGATGTTTCTTTGTTGGAGTCGTCTTCTTTTACTGCCGACCCTGTTACAACAGATATGAAAACTCTAACGGAGGAGATAGAAAAATTTGCAAAGGACAAAAAAATTGAAATAGACACACTAAAAATCCGTGAGGAATACCGTAAAGACTTTTTAGGTAATATTTCACACGAACTCAAGACACCATTATTTACAGTACAAGGTTATATTCTTACACTTCTCGATGGAGCCTTGGAGGATAAAGCTGTTAGGAAAAAATATTTACAACGAGCCCAAAAAGGTGTAGAACGACTTATTTATATTATCAAGGATCTTGATCTTATTACCAAATTGGAAGTTGGAGACCTAAACTTAGAATTGAGTGACTTCGATATAGTTGAACTTATACATGGTGTATTTGAACTGGTAGAGATGAAAGCAGGCAAAAAAAATATCTCGCTTACTTTTGACATGAACTATGAATCTCCCATCTATGTAAAGGCCGACAGGGATAAAATACAGCAGGTGTTGTCTAATTTGATAGTGAATTCTATAAAATATGGTCATCGTGATGGCACTACCGAAGTAAGTGTCGAAAACCTTATCAGGAATAAAGTTATAGTGAGAATCACCGACAATGGTGAAGGAATTCCTGAAGAACATATCCCCAGACTTTTTGAGCGATTTTACAGAGTTGATAAAAGTGGTAGCAGGAAAGAAGGCGGCTCCGGTTTGGGATTGTCCATCGTAAAACACATAATTGAGGCCCATGGTGAAAAAATGTATGTTGAAAGTGTGGTGGATGTAGGTTCCGAATTTTCATTTACCTTAGAAAAGACTAAACCTAAAGCTGACTAAATCTGCTCTCCAAAAGAATTCCTTAGTTTTGTTGAAACAACATAATACCCTTTGCTTTGGGAAGTAAAAATAAACTCAAACGATTTGAACAAAACAAGACTTTTAGCCACGTTATTCAACCTGGCAGGGATGAATTACTAGAGGATAAATTTTCTTTAAAAGGAAAATGGAAGAGTTTTTTTAATAATGACAATCCGATAGTTTTGGAACTGGGTTGTGGCAAAGGAGAATATACCATTGGCCTGGCGAAGCTGGATAGATCGAGGAATTTTATAGGTATTGATATTAA
>CAZHWD010000226.1:0-32376 GCA_964536335.1 uncultured Eudoraea sp.
GCGGTTTTGCCATGCTTTTATGACAGAGTTAAGTAGGCATATAGGACCTAATACAGATGTTCCGGCAGGGGATATTGGAGTAGGAGCAAGGGAAATCGGGTTCCTTTTTGGGATGTATAAGAAAATAAGAAATGAGTTCACAGGTGTTCTTACAGGCAAAGGGTTATCATGGGGTGGATCTAAAATTCGCCCTGAGGCAACCGGATATGGTACTGTATATTTTGCTCAAAGTATGTTAAAGACAAAGAATGAGGAAATTAAAGGAAAAACTGTTGTCGTTTCAGGATCTGGAAATGTTGCTCAATATGCTGCGGAAAAGATTTTGCAATTGGGCGGAAAGGTTTTAACATTATCTGATTCCGGAGGATTTATTTATGATAAGGATGGGATTGATAATGAGAAATTGACTTTTATTATGGATCTCAAGAATAATAAACGCGGCAGAATATCTGAATATTTGAAAAAGTATAAATCTGCAACATATCATGAAGGTAAACGCCCTTGGTCAGTGAAATGCGATATTGCACTGCCATGTGCTACTCAAAATGAATTGGATGGAAATGACGCTAAATCGCTAATTGCTAATGGTTGCATTTGTATTGCTGAAGGGGCTAATATGCCTTCTACTCCAGAGGCGATCCACGCTTTTCATGATGCAAAAGTCTTATTTGCACCAGGTAAAGCTTCCAATGCCGGAGGAGTAGCTACTTCGGGCTTGGAGATGTCTCAAAATTCTCTAAGAATAAGCTGGACCAGAGAGGAAGTCGATGAAAGGTTACGTGGAATTATGGAAGATATTCACGATTCCTGTATTGAATATGGAGTAGAAGATGACGGATATTGCAATTATGTAAAAGGGGCTAATATTGCCGGCTTTGTTAAGGTTGCGGATGCCATGCTTGCACAGGGAGTGATCTAAATAATAATTTGGGGATTGGCAATTACAAGAACTGAGCTTTCAATTTTTCGAAAGATTTGGGTCCTGTAATTGCCAATCTTATTTTATTGTTAATTCAACCTATCTTTGCTTTATTCTAAGCGCAATAGATGCAAATTACTACTAAAGCTTTAATTCTATCTTCTTTAAAGTATGGAGATACCAGTTTAATAGTTAAAGCGTTTACTTACTCTGATGGATTAAAATCGTATCTGCTCAAGGGAATCTTAGCCTCCAAAAAAGGTAAATTAAAAACCGCCTATTTTCAACCCTTAACGCAACTGGAAATAGTTGTGAATCACAAAAACAAGGGGACCCTGGAACGACTTATTGACGCTAAACTCAATTATCCGTATCAAACTGTACATACAGACATGACTAAAAATGCAATGATCTTATTTTTGGCAGAAATGCTGGTCAACAGCATTTTTGAAGAAGAACAAAATAAAGACTTATTCCATTTTCTGGAAGCATCACTTCAATGGCTGGATACACACGATAACATTAGTAATTTTCATTTGTTTTTTCTATTGGGATTATCAAAATATTTGGGATTTTATCCAGATACTGGAAAAATGAATTTCCCGTATTTCGATTTAGTAGAAGGTGCTTTTATTGAGTACCCCGGCATTAATCCAATACTCAAAGAGGAAGCTCTTGATCTCTTCAAATTATTTTTGGGCATAAATTTTGATGCAATTCATTCGGTCAGGATGGGCAAAAAAACCAGGCAAGAACTATTACAATCCCTTGTACTCTATTTTGAAGTACATTTGCACGGATTTAGAAAACCCAGATCACTCGCTATTTTGAATGAAGTTTTTAGCTAAAATGCATAGGGGAATTTTTCTTATTATACTTCTTTTTATTAACGTTATATCTGGTCAGGAAATAACGATTCTTGACGTGGAAACACAGGATCCAGTAATTAATGCAGTTCTTTACAATAACGATAAGTCAAAGACTGTCTTATCCGATTTTGACGGAAAATGTGATATTTCTTTATTTAACAGGAATGAGCGTATTACCTTAAGGCACCTTAGTTATCAGACCAAAAGATCCACTAAGGAACTACTTATAAAAAGGGGGGGGAAGGTTTATCTTAGTTTAAAGCGCGAACAGCTTGATGAGGTGGTGATGTCTATTTCCAAATGGGAACAGCAAAAAAAGGACATACCGCAAAAAATAGTTTCCATTAATGCACAAGCAATAGCATTTACAAATCCACAGACTTCAGCAGATCTTTTACAAAACAGCGGGAAAATTTTTGTACAAAAAAGTCAGATGGGTGGTGGAAGCCCGATGATCCGGGGTTTTGCAACAAACAGGCTTGTGTTATCCGTAGATGGCGTACGAATGAATAATGCCATTTTTAGGGGTGGTAATATTCAGAACATAATATCCATAGACCCTTTTACCGTTAAGAATACTGAGGTGGTTTTTGGACCTGGTTCTGTAATCTACGGAAGTGATGCGATTGGTGGAGTAATGAATTTCATTACTAATAAGTCACAATTTTCAATCCCTGATAGTTTAGATATATCAGGAAATATGAACTATCGATATGCTTCGGGGAATGATGAAAATACAGGGCATTTCGATATAAATATTGGGTCGCATAAATGGGCTTTTTTAACCAGTGTTTCTTATAATAATTTTAATGATTTGAAAATGGGCCAACATGGACCGGATTCTTATCTCAGAAAACAATATGTTAAACGATTGAATGGACTTGATGTATTGGTTGAAAATGAAAATCCCCGTATCCAATTCCCAACAGGATATGATCAGATTAATCTTATGCAAAAGATATCCCATAAACCAAATAATAATTGGAGTTATGATTTAGGATTGTTTTATTCCTCTACTTCAGATTATTCCAGATACGACAGATTAATAAGACCAAACAGCAGTGGAACCGGATTGCGTTACGCAGAATGGTTTTACGGACCACAAAAGTGGTTTATGGGGAATTTACAGATCTATAAAAAAGGCCGGGGTAAGTTTTATGATGGATTAAAAATTACAACGGCTTACCAAAATTTTAAAGAAAGTAGAAATGACAGGCAATTTCAGGATTCCATTCGTTATACAACAGAGGAAAATATAGATGCACTTTCCTTAAATATTGATTTTGAAAATAAAAAAATTGGAAATTTAAGATTGTATTACGGGGCGGAATATATTTTTAATAAAGTGGGATCTATTGGGAAACAAACCAATGTTGAAACCGGATTTGCAGAAGCCACACAGTCTAGGTACCCAGACGGTTCTACCTGGCAGACCCTGGCAGCTTATGTGAATAGTGAATTGAAAGCTAAACCAAATTTCTCCTGGTTGGCAGGGATTCGCTATAGCCATGTCTGGATTAATGCAGATTTTGATACAACCTTCTATCCTTTTCCATTTGATAGCGCAAATTTAAATAATGGAGCCTTAACAGGAAACATAGGATTTAGCTGGTTTCCTAAAGCAGACTTACAGTTCACACTTAACGGGACAACTGGTTTTAGAGCTCCAAATATTGATGATATAGGTAAGGTATTTGATTCTGAACCGGGGTCTGTTGTTGTGCCAAATCCCTATTTGAAACCGGAATATGCCTATAATGCAGAATTTGGAGTACAGAAGAATTTTAAAGATAAAGTAGTGCTAAAAGGTGCTGCTTATTATACTTATCTGGTAGATGCTCTGGTTCGCAGGGATTATCTGTTTAACGGGGATGAAGAAATCATTTACAATGGGGAATTAAGTAACGTACAGGCTATTCAGAATGCTTCCAATGCATATGTATATGGCTTCGAGTTTGGTTTGGAGGCATTTCTTTCAGATAATTTCTCCATATTATCAAATCTAACTTTTACTGAAGGAAAGGAAGAGGACGAAAATGGCAACGACACTCCAGCAAGGCACGTACCACCAACTTTTGGCGATTTTCACCTCATTTGGAGGAACCAAAGGTTGAAAACAGATCTCTTCCTGAATTACAATGGTCAAATATCGTTTAATGACCTCGCGATATCTGAAATAAATAAAAGTTATATTTATGCTGTAGACGCAGATGGAAATCCTTATTCACCTTCCTGGTACACCCTAAATTTAAGGTCTCAGTATCAAATTGCCAATCCAATTAAAATAACATTTGATGTCGAAAATATTACCAATCAAAGATATCGTACTTATTCTTCTGGAATTGCAGCAACAGGAATTAATTTTATTCTGGGATTGAGTTTTCGATTTTGAGATTATAAAAAGACGAATTATTTAATTTAAAAACTTTTCATATTTCTACACTCTTTTCACGGATATGCCATGATATTGCCTTTAGAAGCTCTGGCAACACCAAAAATCTCCTGTATTTATCATAGGGACATTTTACATAAAGGCCCATAATTTCATTCTAATTCCTTAATTTTGCAGCCTTAATTTATATCAAAGGAAACTGTTTGTATGAAGTTTGCGGAATATAAGGGTTTAGATTTAACTGAGGTTGGGGAAGAAATGCTTCAATTTTGGAAAGTCCGACATATTTTTGAAAAAAGTATTAGCACAAGGGAAGGGCAGGATTCATATGTTTTCTATGAAGGTCCACCTTCTGCAAATGGAATGCCAGGAATCCATCACGTCATTTCCAGGACTATAAAGGATATATTCCCAAGATATAAGACCATGAAAGGTTTTCAGGTAAAGCGAAAAGCAGGCTGGGATACACATGGTCTGCCTATTGAACTGGGCGTTGAAAAAGAACTGGGAATAACTAAAGAAGATATTGGGGTTAAAATTTCTGTAGAAGAATACAATGAAGCATGTAAAAAAGCGGTAATGCGCTATACAGATGCCTGGAATGATCTTACGGAAAAAATGGGGTATTGGGTGGATATGGATGACCCTTATATTACCTACAAACCCAAATATATGGAAACTGTTTGGTGGCTGTTAAAACAAATTTACGACAAAGGACTTATCTATAAAGGATATACCATTCAGCCCTATTCTCCAAAGGCAGGTACAGGATTAAGTTCTCATGAATTGAATATGCCTGGAACCTATCAGGACATAACCGACACAACGGTAACTGCCCAATTTAAAATTATTAAAAGTACATTGCCCCAATTTTTGGAGCAGATTAAGGACGAGTTGTATTTCCTTGCATGGACAACTACACCTTGGACACTTCCATCAAATACTGCTTTAACAATAGGTTTAAAAATTGAATATGTTTGGGTAAAAACGTACAATCAATATACTTTTAAACCGATTACTGTCATCTTAGCAAAAAACCTTGTAGGCCAACAGTTTTCTGGTAAATTTATTGAAGTTAAAAATGAGGGTGAATTGTTATCTTTTTCTCATGATGATAAAAAAATCCCATACTTCATTCAGGGATCCTGTATAGGTCAAGAATTAGTAGGAATAAAATATGAGCAGTTAATCGATTATGCAAAGCCTTACAGTAATTCTGAAAATGCCTTCAGGGTTATAGCAGGTGATTTTGTTACTACAGATGACGGTACGGGGATAGTGCATACCGCACCCACATTTGGGGCAGACGATATGCAGGTGGCCCAAAAAGCAGATCCCCCTGTACCTCCAATGTTGGTATTAGAAGAAAATGGGAATGCAGTACCACTGGTGGATTTGCAAGGCAGGTTTCGAAAAGAAATGGGGGATCTGGCAGGGAAATATGTCAAAAATGAATACTATGAAGATGGGGAAGCTCCGGAGCGCTCGGTTGACGTTGAAATTGCTATTCGCTTAAAAGAAGAAAACAAGGCGTTTAAGGTGGAAAAATATGTACACAGCTATCCCAATTGTTGGCGTACAGATAAACCAATTTTATATTACCCCTTAGACTCGTGGTTCATAAAAATCACGGATGTTAGGGAACGTATGTATGAACTCAACCAAACTATAAATTGGAAACCTAAAGCAACGGGTGAGGGAAGATTTGGAAATTGGCTTGCGAGTGCAAATGACTGGAATCTTTCAAGATCCAGATTTTGGGGAACACCATTACCAATTTGGAGAACCGAGGATGGTAAGGAAGAAATCATCATAGGTTCTGTAGAACAATTGAAAAAGGAAATGACCAGATCTGTTAAAGCAGGTCATATGAAATCTGATGTGTTCGGGGATTTTGAAGTAGGAAATATGAATGAAGAGAACTATGATAAGATAGATCTTCATAAAAATATTGTTGATCAGATTATCCTCGTTTCAGATTCAGGAAAACCTATGAATCGTGAGAATGATCTAATTGATGTTTGGTTTGACAGCGGATCCATGCCGTATGCTCAATGGCACTATCCCTTTGAAAATAAAGAAATTATTGATAAGCGGGAAACTTTTCCGGCAGATTTTATAGCAGAAGGTGTTGATCAGACAAGAGGTTGGTTTTATACATTGCACGCTATTGCAACAATGGTTTTTGATTCAGTGGCCTACAAAAACATAGTGTCTAATGGTTTGGTGCTTGACAAGGAAGGCAAAAAAATGTCGAAGCGGGTAGGAAATGCTGCAGATCCATGGATGACCCTAAAGGAATATGGCCCGGATGCAACACGTTGGTATTTTATTTCCAATGCCAACCCATGGGATAACCTTAAGTTTGATACAGAGGGGATTGCTGAAGTGAAAAGAAAATTTTTTGGAACACTATACAATACCTATTCATTCTTTTCTCTGTACGCCAACATTGATGAGTTTAATTATTCTGAAGAGGAAATACTTTTAGAAAATCGCCCTGAAATTGATCAATGGATTTTGTCGGAATTACATACTCTGATAAAAAAGGTTGATGAGGCTTATGGTAATTATGAACCAACAAAAGTTGCAAGGGCCATTGCAGACTATGTACAGGAAAATCTTAGTAATTGGTATGTTCGTTTAAGCAGGAGAAGGTTCTGGAAAGGCGATTACCAGGAAGACAAAATATCTGCTTATCAGACCCTTTACACATGCCTTGTTACTATTGCTAAACTTTCTGCGCCAATTGCACCTTTTTTTATGGACAGGCTGTTTATAGATTTGACCAGAACCACCGGGATAGATCATTTTGACAGCGTTCATTTATCTAACTTTCCAGAATATGATTCTTATTACATTAATAAGGAATTGGAAAGTAAAATGCAAAAAGCGCAAACCATATCTTCTCTTGTTTTATCTATTCGCCAGAAGGAAAAGATTAAAGTGCGCCAACCTTTACAAAAAATAATGATCCCCGTTTCGGATGAAAAACAGCGTTCAGAAATTGAAGCAGTGGCAGATTTGATAAAAACCGAAGTTAATGTAAAAGAAATTAAACTTTTGGACGACGCCTCTGGTATATTGGTAAAACGTATTAAGCCCAATTTCAAAGTACTGGGCCCTAGGTTTGGTAAAGACATGAAACTGATAAGTGCCGCAGTTAATAAGCTGGATCAAAAAGATATTCAAAAAATTGAACGTGAAGGTCAAATTTCACTTGGAATAGAAAATAAATTTATTATATTACAGTTACAGGATGTAGAGATATCTTCTCAGGATATAGAAGGCTGGCTTGTCGCCAGTTCGGGTCCGCTAACAGTGGCATTGGATATAACCATTGATGAGGAGTTAAAACAAGAGGGGATAGCTCGGGAACTTGTAAATAGAATTCAAAATCTGAGAAAAGATTCTGGTTTTGAAGTAACAGATAAAATAGATATTAGAATATTAAAGGACGGTTTAGTCGAAAGAGCAGTTAAGAGTAATATTAGTTATATAAAGAACGAAACCTTAACCTTTGAACTTAATTTCGAAGAACAAATGGAAGATGGCGTGGCCATTTCCTTTGATGATGTAAACACAAAATTATCTATCCAAAAACACTAAAATTATGGGACAAGATTTAAAAGTAAGGTATACCGATAAAGAATTAGAAGAATTCAAGGTACTTATAGAAGAAAAGATAGAGAAAGCTCAAAGCCATCTCGAATTACTAAGGAGCTCCTACATGAATGATGGGAATAATGGTACTGATGATACTTCTCCAACTTTCAAGGCATTCGAAGAGGGCTCTGAGACAATGAGCAAAGAAGCCAACACTCAATTAGCAATACGCCAGGAAAAATTTATTCGGGATCTTAAAAATGCATTGCTTAGGATAGAAAATAAGACCTATGGTATTTGCAGGGTAACCGGAAAGCTTATAAATAAAGATAGGCTTAAGTTGGTACCTCATGCTACTCTCAGTATTGAAGCCAAAAACATGCAAAAATAGGGATCAGCTACTGCTTATCTCATTTTTATCTATCTTATAGAGAATATAAATTTTAGCAATTATATTGACGTAAGTTCATGAAGCGTCTTCTATTTTGCGGTTAGTTGTGCTTTGTCAATTCCGATAGAATTTCTATGTGATTTGTTAGAAGGTTAGAGTATTTTAATCAAGAAGATGAATTCGTATTTTCCATTGGTTTGTTTTAAATGAATATCCTGGCCTTTTGTTGGTAGAATAATCCCTATTTTAGCCGAATCTATTTTGAAAAAGAATGAATATTAAGAGGTCACTGCTGATTATAGCTATTGTTTTATTAATAGATCAGCTGAGTAAAATATATATAAAAACTCATTTTGAATTAGGTGAAGCAACGGAAGTTTTTTCCTGGTTTAGAATTCTTTTTATAGAGAACGAAGGAGCGGCCTGGGGTGCCAAATTAAGTGATATTTTACCAATATCAGACAAAATCGGCAAATTGGTTCTCACAGTTTTTCGCCTTTTTGCAATTATCGGAATTGGATATTGGCTTTATGACATTATTAAGAAGAAAACAACAGCAACTCTTATTACAGCTGTTTCCCTGATTTTTGCCGGAGCGCTTGGAAATATTCTTGATTCTTTGTTCTATGGGATACTTTTCAACGACAGTTATAACCAGGTGGCGACACTATTTTCTGAAGAACCTTATGGCAGCTTATTTTATGGTAAAGTAGTTGACATGCTTTATTTCCCATTAATTGACACGAATTGGCCGGAATGGGTTCCTTGGGTAGGAGGTGATAATTTTCGATTTTTTGAACCGGTATTCAATGTGGCCGATACCGCCATTAGCACAGGGGTAGGGATATTAATCGTATTTAATAAAAAGGCTTTTGAAAAAAAGCATCTTAAAAAACATAAACTTTCTCAGGAGTAACACAATAATCCATTGGAATATCATGTTTCTGAGTATCACTAATTTTATCTACTGGCTTAAATAAGGAAAGACCAATTTTAATAACATCTTCACGGCATTCCTTTAAAAACCTATCGTAGAAACCTTTTCCATAACCCACCCTATATCCAAGTTTATCAAATGCCAAAAGGGGAATAAATACAACATCTAATTTAAGCGGAGATACTTCTAATCCGTCCTCGGGTTCCGGAACGTTCCATTTGTTTTTTCTTAAAGTAGTATTATCCGTGAGTAAATAATGAACCAGATTAGTATCATCTAATACTTTAGGGAGTACAATATTTTTATCTTTTCCCTGTAAAACAGACAAAATGAAACCGGTATCAATCTCATTTTTCTCGGCAATTGACAAAAAAATGTGATAGAAACCGAACGTCCATACAGGTAATTCCAATACCCTGTTTGCAATTTCTAAACTGTAGTTTGAAATTGTTTCTGAAGACAATTCATTTCTAAATTGAAGGTAGTTTAATCGAAGCTCTTTTTTTAGCATAAATACCGATTAAACCTGTAACTAGTTTGGGGAACTATTTTAAAAAAACTAATCTTTTGCCGCAACAGCAAAATATATTTTAAAAAATAGCATCAAAATAAGGTACATACCTAAAGTGATGACATAATTTTCCATGCAGTAATTAAATTTTCTGGATAAATATAAAGAAAAATATGTCAGTTATCCTATAAAGAGCACTGTTTAATCGATGAAATGCACAATATTTACAGTTCTCTTAACATTTTTCCTACCATTAAATAATGTAAGACTCTTAAGTACGTGATGTTAAAAACCTGAAATTCAAATGATTATCTAATGGAATAAAATATGAAGACTCTTAATAGCAAATAATTGTTAATTGAAGACATTAACAAAATATCAATTTTAACCCTTGCGATTTTAAACTTAACATGAGGGTTATCCGGTTAATAATAATAGTATTGTAAATTACCTTTATATTTAAGAGGACCATTTTATTTACAAATTTATGCCTGAAATACCATTAGAGATCAGACTGAGTACATTGCCTGATAGTCCGGGTGTATATCAATTCTATGATGGTGACGGTAAGATATTATATGTGGGTAAGGCAAAGAATCTTAAAAAAAGGGTTTCTTCTTATTTTCATAAGACACATGAGTATGGAAAGACTCGTGTAATGGTAAAGAAAATAGATTCCTTAAAACACATAGTAGTAAAAACAGAATCGGATGCACTACTTCTGGAGAATAACCTGATAAAAAAATATCAGCCAAGGTATAATGTACTACTCAAGGATGATAAATCCTATCCTTGGATTTGTATTAAAAATGAGCGCTTTCCAAGAATATTCCCAACCCGGAAGCTAATAAAGGATGGTTCTGAATATTATGGTCCATATACAAGTATGAAAACCGTAAAAATTTTGCTTGAACTTATAAAAAGTGTGTATCCTTTACGAACTTGTAATTATGATTTATCCTCTGAAAAAGTTAATGCCGGAAAATATAAATTATGCCTGGAGTACCATCTTGGAAATTGCAAAGGCCCATGTGAAGGACTTCAAAGCTCTGAAGAGTACCATAAACAGATAGATGATATAAGACAGATAATTAAAGGTAATTTTAAGTCCTCCCTTCATTATTTTAAAACGCAAATGAAATTACTTGCAAAGGAGATGCAATTTGAAGATGCTCAACGTGTTAAGGATAAAATTGAAGTTCTAGAAAATTATCAGGTCAAATCTACTATAGTAAATCCCAAAATAAATAACGTTGATGTTTTCAGTATAATTTCAGATGATGCATTTGCCTATGTAAATTTCCTTCAACTTTCCCACGGATCCATAGTTCGGTCGCACACCATGGAAATAAAAAAGAAATTGGAAGAATCTGATAAAGAGCTTTTACAATTGGCGATTATTGAAATTCGACAGCGTTTTAACTCTCAGTCCAACGAACTTCTTCTTCCTTTTACATGTGTTGTAAGGGATGATTTAAAAATCACAGTTCCTAAATTAGGGGATAAAAAGAAACTCTTGGAGTTGTCTGAAAGAAATTCGAAGTATTACAGGCAGGAAAGATTTAAACAGGTAAAAATTACAGATCCGGATAGACATTCCAACCGGATTATGGCGCAGATGAAGACAGATCTTCGCCTTGCTGAAGAGCCAAGGCATATAGAATGTTTTGACAATTCAAATATCCAGGGAAGTAATCCAGTTGCGGCATGTGTGGTTTTCAGAAACGGGAAACCGTTTAAAAAAGAGTACAGGCACTTTAATATTAAAACAGTGGATGGTCCCGATGATTTTAAATCAATGGAGGAGGTGGTGCATAGACGCTATAAAAGATTATTAGCGGAAGATTCTGGTCTGCCTCAACTTATAGTGATTGACGGAGGGAAAGGACAATTATCTTCGGCAGTAAAGAGCCTCGATTTGCTCGGGCTTAGGGGTAAAATAGCAATTATTGGCATTGCGAAAAGGCTGGAAGAAATTTACTTTCCCAATGATCCAATACCATTATATCTAGACAAAAAGTCTGAATCGCTTAAGATAATTCAACAATTAAGAAATGAGGCACATAGATTCGGGATTACTTTGCATAGAAATAAGAGAAGCAAAGCAGCTATTGATTCTGAATTGGAACGTATTAGAGGGGTAGGTAAGAAAACAGCAGAAGAGTTGCTCAAAAACTTTAAATCCGTCAACAGAATTAAGAAAGCTTCAATTGAGGATCTTTCGAAAACGGTTGGACATGCTATGGCAAAGAAAATTTATGAAAACTTCCATTAATCCCATATCTTAACCTGATGCAAAAATTGGCTTTGATTCTTACTTTATTTTTTTGTTTTGGAGTTTGCCGGGGCCAACTAAATGCACCCGACAAAACACTAAAAGTAGGACTGGTCCTAAGTGGGGGTGGTGCAAAAGGAATGGCTCATATCGGAGCACTTAAGGTAATTGAAGAAGCTGGAATTACTATTGATTATATTGGCGGCACAAGCATGGGAGCCATAGTTGGGGCATTATATGCTTCAGGATATTCTGCAAATGAACTGGATTCTATATTTAAACAAGCTGATTTTAGTGAACTTATTCAGGACAATCTTCCACGAGGTGCTAAGACGTTTTATGAAAAAGAAGATTCTGAAAGATATGCGCTAACTCTTCCTTTTAATAAATTTAAAATATCCTTCCCAACCGCCATTTCAGGGGGTCAAAGAATTTACAATGAACTGGTGCGACTATTATATCATGTAAGAGATGTAAATGATTTCAACAGCTTACCTATTCCATTTTTTTGTATCGCTACAAATATTGAGACCGGCGCAGAAGTTATACTTAATCAAGGATACCTCCCTGAAGCGGTTATGGCCAGTGGAACTTTTCCATCATTATTTGAACCTGCAGAATTAGATGGTCAAATTCTAGTCGATGGAGGTGTCCTAAATAACTATCCGATCATAGAGGTAAGGCAACTCGGAGCTGATATTATTATAGGAGTAGACGTGCAACATGCGCTTAGAGACCGTGAATCACTGCGGTCAGCAACTGATATTTTACTTCAGATTAATAATTTTCGCACGGCTGAAGATATGAAAGCAAAGGCCAAGGAAACCGATATTTATATAAGGCCGGATATTGACGACTTCTCTGTTATTGATTTTGATTTAGTTGAACCAATTATTGAAAATGGCAAAACGGCGGCCCTTGAACACCTCGAGACCTTAAGGAATTTAGCGGCAAAACAAAATCGTGTAAGAAAAATTCACAAGAATATAGAGCCAAAGGATTCTATTTATATTAATCGACTTGTCCTGAAAGGGAATATTAATTATTCCCGCGCATATGTTAAAGGGAAATTGCGGATTAAATTACCGGCCAAAACTACTTTTCAAAAGCTACAACTTGGGATTAGTAATCTGGCCGCTACAAATAATTTTACTACAATTCGCTATGAACTTGTTTCGAACGAATCAGGCGAAGATTTAATTCTGAGGTTAAACGAAAGCCCCAATAAGGCATATTTAAGACTAGGAGTACACTATGATGATTTGTACAAAACGGCTGCACTTATAAACCTTACAAAAAAGAATTTGTTGTTGAAAGACGATGTGGCCTCACTTGACGTTGCCCTTGGAGATAATATAAGGTATAATTTTCAGTACTATCTGGATAAAGGTTCTTACTGGAGTTTCGGGGTAAATTCCCTACTCAATGATTTTGAATACGAAATTCCTTTAGATGTAATTCGCTCTAATTTTAGTGTGGCAAATGTAGCAGGGATAAATGAAATAAATCTGAGTGTATCAGATTTCACAAATCAGCTATATCTCCAGACTGTTTTAAAAGAAGAATTTGCTTTTATAATAGGCGCTGAACAAAAACTGTTAAAGTATAGTACGCGTACCTTTAACAACCAGGATATAGTTGACCCTCCAATTGCATCGGGTGATCGCTTATATTTTGAAAACAGCAATTATTTTAGCGTTTATGGCAAACTGATACTGGATACATATAATGATAGATACTTTCCCTCAAAAGGGCTGTATTTTAATGGCGATTTACATTTGTATTTATTTTCCTCAGATTTTAATGATAATTTCTCAGAGTTCTCCATTGCCAAAGCAAAATTTGGGGCGGCTTTTCCTATAGTGGGAAAACTTTCCGTGAACCTAATAACTGAAGGTGGGTTTAAACTGGGTACTTCTGAAGTAAAAGCACTGGATTTTGTGTTAGGGGGTTTCGGGAGTGATCTTATAAATAATTTTATACCTTTTGTAGGGTATGATTTTCTTAGTTTACCCGGAAATAGTTATGTTAAGGCTTATGGGCGTTTGGATTTTGAGTTTATTAAAAAGCAACACATAATGTTTTCTGCTAATTTCGCCAATGTTGAAGATGATCTATTCAGAACCGGCGAATGGTTTACGCTGCCTGATTTTTCCGGGTATGGACTATCTTATGGATGGGATTCCTTTATAGGGCCTGTGCAGGTAATGTACTCCTGGACTCCGGAATTAAATGATAGTAAAGTTTTCTTCAGTATTGGTTATTGGTTTTAAAAGTTTATACAATAAACTGTTGATGGGAAATGTACTTGGTTTTTATCGAAATTGGTAGTTTTTTCCGATATTTGCAAGGTATATTAAACATAATGTTAGAAACCAGAATTGATATTTCTGCCCATCTTAGGGCAATGTGGTAAATATACCAGATCTCAGGTAGGGACTAAACCGTCTCGAAACACTTTTAGTTACTAATCAATTCAAAAAAAATAATGGAAATATTAGATAAATCGTCATTAAAGTTGCCGAAGGAAAACCTTGAAGCAGAAGACTTTTTACCCCTATTAGGTACAGATCATGTTGAACTTTATGTGGGTAATGCAAAACAAGCAGCATACTATTATATGTCGGCTTGGGGTTTTCAGCCTTTAGCATACGCCGGCTTGGAAACAGGACTTAAAGACAGAGCGTCTTATGTTATAGAACAAGATAAAATTAAACTTGTACTTACTTCGTCTCTTGTGCCCGGAGGAGAAATAAACAAACATGTAGAATCTCATGGTGATGGTGTAAAAGCTATAGCTCTTTGGGTGGATGATGCTACTCAGAGTTATAAGGAAACTACCAGTAGAGGTGCGGAGAGTTATTTTGAACCTAAAGTACTTAAGGATGAAAATGGTTCGCTAATTCTATCTGGAATACATACATATGGTGAAACTGTTCACGTATTTGTAGAACGAGGTCAGTATAATGGGGTTTTTATGCCGGGATATATTAAGTGGGACCCATATTATAAGCCCACAGATGTGGGGCTTAAGTATATAGATCATATGGTAGGTAACGTGGGCTGGAATGAAATGAACAAATGGTGCGAGTTTTATGAGAAGGTTATGGGTTTTGCACAATTGGTTTCATTTGACGATAAGGATATCTCAACTGACTATACCGCATTAATGAGCAAAGTGATGAGTAATGGTAATGGCAGGATAAAATTTCCTATTAACGAACCCGCAGATGGAAAAAAGAAATCTCAAATAGAAGAATATATCCAATTTTATAACGGGGCCGGAGTTCAACATATGGCAATGGCTACAGATAACATTATACAAACGGTCACAGCTCTCAGGGATAGAGGGATTGAATTTTTAACAGTTCCTTCTAGTTATTACGAAGATGTGCTGGATAGGGTAGGAGAAATTGATGAGGATCTTGCACCTTTGCGGGAATTGGGGATTCTTATTGACCGGGACGATGAGGGATATTTGCTCCAAATTTTTACAAAACCCGTTTTGGACCGACCCACAATGTTTATAGAAATTATTCAGAGAAAAGGGGCTAAGTCTTTTGGTAAAGGTAATTTTAAGGCACTCTTCGAGGCTATTGAAAGAGAACAAGCTTCCAGAGGCACACTTTAATGCATTTTTCTTAAGATTTTGTCAAAATTTGACTTGCTTTTATAAAGTATTGTTAATTGCCTAGTTAAAGTAAGTTAAAAGATTTTCAAGGAAAATAGTTATTAAGTAAATTTGGAAGACATAAGGGGTGGTTCCCTTATAACTTTAAGTATTGGTTTTTCATAATTTAAAGTTTGGTTGGTTATTTAGGAAAAGCCCTGATTTCTTAATCGGGGCTTTTTTTTGAATTAAAACGAAAAAAAATGAGTCTGCTTATTTGTCGGTTTTGTGTCCAACACCTCATTCAAATAGTTACAATTGACAGGAATTTTCTATGGCTTAAATATAAACTGGATAAACTGAATGATATATAGAATACAATACTTTGGAATAAAAATTGTTTATGTAATTGTAAAATAAGATTTATTTTACCTCATTATTTGATAATTTTGAATCAAAAATTGGTTATGAAAAAGATCATTGTTCTATTTTTTGCTGCAATAACCCTGTCACTAACGGGGCAGTTTGATGTTGTTGAATCCTATAAAAATAACAACGCAGAAATAATTGGAGAAATTCCTAAGTCCTCGGCTTTCAAACCTGGAGAATGGCTAAAGTTCAGGGTGCACTATGGTTTTTTAAACGCAAGTTATGCCACATTGCACGTTAAAAATAATATGATAGACAGTATTCCGGTATATCACGTGGTAGGCAGGGGAAAAACAACTGGTTTTGCAAGCATATTTTTTAAAGTTGATGATACTTATGAAAGCTATTTTGATAAAGATGACGGTAAGCCTTACCGGTTTGTCAGAAAACTAAATGAAGGCGGTTACACAAAGGATGAGGAAATAAATTTTGATCATAACAAAGAACTAGCAGTTCTAAATGATAAAAAGAACGATAAAAAACTTAATTTTACCCTTCAGGATAGTGTACAGGATCTTATATCAGCATTTTATTATTTAAGAAATAATTATGAATTTGATGATTTGATCCAGGGAGAGTCCATAGATCTTAAGGTGCTGTATGACGATGATGGTATTTATAAGTTCAGACTTAAATATATAGGTAAGGAAATTCTTAAGACAAAGTTTGGCAAAGTAGAATGCCTTAAATTTAAACCTATGGTAGAGTCTGGCCGAGTTTTTAAAGAACAGGAAAGTTTAGCTTTGTGGGTTTCAAATGATTTAAATAAAATACCAATAAGGATCAAAGCGAATCTCGCGGTGGGAGCGATTTCTGCGGATTTAGACGGGTACAATGGTTTAAAGTACCAGTTCAAAATAATAATGGACTAAAAAATATGAAAAATAAGGAGCGCTTAGAATCCCAAATATTAAAACTAGAAGAAAAATATAAGGATTCAGGTCAAGATTTAAGCTCTTACTTAGATGGTTTATTGTACCAACGTTACCTCACCTACTGGGATTATATTCACCTCGATACACTTTTGAGCTTGCAGGTCCCTCGAACGCATTTCCCTGATGAGGAAATATTTATCATGTATCATCAAATCACAGAACTATATTTTAAGCTTATACTTCACGAAGAGAAGCAAATTGTAGATGATAAATCTCAAAATGTGGATTTCTTTATTGAAAAGTTAAATCGCATTAATAATTATTACAAAGCATTAATTTCTTCGTTTAGTATAATGATTCGTGGAATGGAACGTGAGCAATTCCTTCAATATAGAATGGCATTGTTGCCTTCAAGTGGATTTCAATCTGCTCAATATAGGACCATCGAGATTTATGCAACGCCCCTTGAACATTTGGTGTTTCCTCCAAAAAGGAAAGAATTTTCTGAAAAAAATAGTATCGAAGAACTTTACGAAGAAATATATTGGAAAAAGGGAGCGACTGATATGAGTACAGGAGAAAAGACGCTTACCCTTAAACAATTTGAATATAGGTATACTCCAAGGTTTATAAGAATTGCCAAGCAATTGAAAAACAATACGATATATCAGAAATATTTAAATTTATCTGAGGAGGCCAGACATAATAAAGTGCTTATTGAGGCGTTAAAAATAATGGACATAAATGCAAATATAAATTGGCCTTTGATGCATTTGGGATCAGCCCATAGATATCTAAATAAGGAGAACACTTCAATTGAGGCCACAGGGGGAACTAATTGGAAGGAATATTTGCCTCCAAGTTTTCAACAGGTTGTATTTTTTCCAAATTTGTATTCAAAACAAGAGTTAAATAATTGGGGAAAGCAATGGGTGAACCATATCTTTAACCCTGAAAAAATTGAAAACTGACCATGTATAAATATTGGGGCACATTTTTATTACTTAGTATTTTTATTTCCTGCAAGCAAGTTCAAAACAACGAAGTAGTTAATGAGATTAAAGATATCGCAATCTCACATGAATTATCCACAGATAAACAATTCGGATTTAATCTTGAAGACTTTCTTGTAGTAAGGGATACAGTAAAAAGGGGGGATAGTTTTGGAGAATTAATGATTCAAAACAAAGTGGATTATCCTAAAATTGCCAAAGTATCTGAGGAATTTAGAGATATTTTTGATGTTCGCAAAATTAGAGCAGGCAAACCTTATCTCATTCTCAAATCAAAAGACACCACAGTAGGGGCTCAGGTTTTTATATACCAGAACGATCTCATAAATTACACTGTGGTTGACTTTCGCGACTCCGTTCTGGCTTATAAAGATCGTATGAAGGTAAAATATGTGCAAAAAGAAGCGGCAGGAGTAATTGAAACTTCACTTTCTGAGGCAATATTGGATCAGGGAATAGATTACAATGTTACCAATGACCTCTCCGAAATTTATGCCTGGACCATAGATTTCTTTCGATTGCAAAAGGGAGATAAATTTAAGGTTATCTATAAGGAAAAGTATATTAACGATACTATTTATGCTGGGGCTGAGCCCATTGAATCTGCATATTTTGAACATAATGGCACACCTTTATATGCTTTCGCCTATGAATCAGATTCCCTTAAAAATATAATTGATTACTTTGACGACGAGGCAAATAATCTTAGAAGAACTTTTTTAAGAGCACCTGTTAAATTTAGTAGAATTTCTTCCCGTTATAATTTAAAGAGAAAGATTCGTTATTATGGATATAAGGTAAGACCACACCGTGGTACCGATTATGCTGCACCTGTGGGCACCCCTATTATGGCAACGGCCGATGGCACCGTTACTGAATCTACAAGAAAGGGAGGGAATGGAAAATATGTAAAAATCAGGCATAATGGAACCTACAGTACTCAATACCTCCATATGAGAAAGCAAAAAGCAAAGAGGGGAGAATTTGTAAGACAAGGAGATGTTATCGGATGGGTTGGTATGACGGGAAATACCGGAGGTCCGCATGTGTGTTATCGTTTTTGGAAAAATGGGCGTCAGGTCGATCCGTTTAGGGAAAAACTTCCAGCAGCAGAACCTCTTCCTGAAGAGGTAAGGCCAGATTATTTCAAATATATTAGTCCGCAAAAAGCACAATTAGATTGTATTGAATTTCCGGAAAAGCCAGATGAAGAATTGCTAACACTTAACTAACTCAATACCATTACATAACACTAACCCAACAACTATTACAGCCTAGAAACTGCTTCGAGAGAATATTAATGAAACAAAAAACCTACAACTCAAGGACCTCTTAGCAGCTGACAAGGAACGCGCCACAAAATTCACATTAAGATTTCAGGAGTTTAATGTTGATTATTCCAAGAACAGAATAACAGATAAAACCTTCTCACTTTTTAAGCAACTTGCCTCCAGAATATTAAAAGACATTAATAATTCAGATATCGCCAAACATGATGGTTCTACATTAAATCTTTTGCAGTTTTTTAAGAACTAACTTAGCTCTTTCGTTATTCGAAAATCCTTTTTAAATCAAGGCCTGTTATTTATCATTTTACTGCCAGTTTGGTGTTAAATTTGTTTTTGCTTATTTAACATTACATTTGATGTAGGAGGTAAAAGGAATACTATTCAAATTTCTGCAGACATCTTTAATTTCACCAATCTATTGAATAAGAATTGGAAAAAAAATTTGTTAGACAGAATGTAAGTCCGCTTACTACTGTTTCTACTGGTGATACCCCAACATTTGATATTAATTCGGGAGTTGTTAATGATGATGGTTCACCGAATATTGTTGAATTAGACGATTCTGGATTGCAGTTTTCCAGACGGCAAATGCAACTTGGATTGCGATATATATTTAATTAAGGTCATCTAAATTTATCCAGATTAGTCCCAACAAAAATGTTGGGGCTTTTTAATTGCTAAAATTCCGTATTTTTAGAAAAAATATTTTAGTATGGAAATTTTACAAACCGCACATTCTTATCTGGCCTATGTGGTTCTGGCAATTCTTTTTATTGCAGTAGCGAATGCAATTACGGGTTTAATGAGTAACAGAATGTTTACATTGGAAAAGGATTTTAGGATAAGTCTTTTTACCCTTATTCTTTCGCATATCCAATTGGTTTTGGGTCTTATCCTGTTTTTTGTTTCATCCAATGGGTTTTCGACCATTAAAGAACTTGGAATGGGCGGTTTAAATTCGGCCGCAAGACTTTTGGCGGTGGAACATCCTTTTATCAATATTATAGCGATAGTATTAATCACTATTGGTTGGTCTCGCCATAAAAAGTTTATGGAGGCTAAAAAGAAATTTAAAGCAATAGCCATTTTCTACGGTCTTGGTCTTGTACTTATATTAAGCAGGATTCCATGGGCGCTGTGGTTTAATTAACTTATAATTTATGAAACTATTTAGTAATCTAATATTCCTGTTTTTTAGCATAGTAATTCTGTCTCAGGAACAATCTTTATTTAATGGGAAAGATCTTTCCGGGTGGACCATTTACGGCACAGAAAAATGGTATGTAGAAGATGGTTTATTGGTTTCTGAAAGTGGTCCTGACGCTCAATATGGTTATTTAGCAACAGATGAACATTACAAGGACTTTGTACTTACACTTGAATTTTTTCAGGAAGCTGATGGTAACAGTGGAGTGTTTATAAGGTCCACGATTGATGGAACTAAAGTTAGTGGTTGGCAGGTTGAAGTTGCGCCAAAAGGAAATCATACCGGAGGGGTTTATGAATCTTATGGAAGAGGCTGGTTAATTAAACCCAGCCCTGAAAAGGAGAAGGTACTTAAAGAAGAGGACTGGAACAACTTGAAAATTCAATTATCTGGAGATATACTTATCTCATGGCTAAATGGAGTGGAAATGGTTTCCATTAAAGATGATAAAATTGGCGAGGGAGAAGGCTCCATAGCCCTACAAATTCATGATGGCGGCGGAATAAAGGTGAAATGGAGAAATATTAAAATAACTACTCCAGAGTAAATCCTAATCCACTTTTTTAATTAGAAAGGCATAAACCGGAAAATGATCACTATACCCACCGGTGTATCTTCCAGCTACATGAGTGCGAAACGGATAGCCTTTGTAGTTACCTGTTTTGTTCATAAGGAATGAAGGATGATATATACCAGCTTTCCAAAATGTATATGAATTCCTATTTTCGTTTATTAGATTTTTTGAGAGTAGAATTTGGTCGAACAAACTCCATTGGTCCCTATATGCGAGGGAACCGTCGCCTTTATTATATAAGGATTCCATTGGATTAAAGAAAGCAGGACTTTTGGCATTCTCCTTATCAGACGATGTCAGTGTATTTTGTATACTGCTATCAGTTGGATTATCATTAAGATCCCCCATACTTATTATTTTGGCATCTATGTTTAGTCTTAGAACAGAATCTATTATTCTTCTGTTGAGTCTGGCAGCAGCTTTTCTGTAAGGCGTGCTTTTTGCTACTCCTCCACTACGTGAGGGCCAATGATTAACTATAATATATAATTCTTCGCCCTCTAATAATCCACCTACTACCAGCTGATCTCTGGTATAGTCTCTTTGATCAGAATCATTAAATATCAAAAGTCTGTGGCTTCTAAATGACATAGGGATAAATCGTGCACATTTATATATTAGTGCCACGTCAATACCTCTTTCATCCGGTGAATCATGATGAATAATATTGAAACCGTAAGGCTTAAGTAATGGATGCTTTACCAAGTCCTTTAATACTTTCAAATTCTCAACCTCACAAAGTCCTACTAAATCAGGACAAGTCCGTGTAGTTGAGTGACCAATCTTTGAAATTACTTCAGCTATATGGGTTATTTTTAACCTATAACGATCTAAAGTCCAGTTATAACTTCCTTCCGGAGTCATTTCATCATCAAAGTACAATGAATCGTTGACCGTATCAAAAAGGTTTTCAACATTGTAGAAAGCAATGGTACGTATACTATACCTGTCCTCTTTTTGTGATTGAGCAGTATTTGATACAAGAAAAAAAATCAAAAATATATGCTTTGAAATCATATTGTTTTATGGTCTTTACAAATTACATGATTTTCTTAATAGCAAGTTATACCTGAGTGCCGCAAGCAAAATGCAGCGAGCAAGAATACTTTAGGTCTGAACCTTATGGTAATTGAATGCGATTTATCCGCTGTATTTTTATAGTCTTATTATTTTTTCAAATACTTAATGGACAACAAATAAGTATTAATGGGAGTATATGCGACGCTCAAAGTCTCCTGGGAATTTCTTCTGCAACTATAGAAATTGAGGGTACTTCATTAAAAGAATATACTGATAAGGAAGGAAATTTTGAAATAATCACAACTTTAAACGGGGCATTCATTTTATCCATTAAGGCCAAGGAATATATTGTAAAAAGGCTTCCCGTAGATATTTCTTTAAACGAATTAAGGTTAGGGCGAATATTAATAGAAAAAGATGTTTCTATTGATCAAAATGATGTTTTAATAACACTGACTGATACCCAAAATATTGATGGGGAATTAGATGGAGGAAGTTTGGGGATGTTAACAGCTACGCGTGATGTCTTTTTAAACCGTGCTGCCTTCGATTTTGGACAAGTATTTTTCAAAGTGAGGGGCTACGACTCACGAAATGGCAGTGTATTAATAAATGGAGTCCTAATGAATAAACTACGTGATGGGAGGCCACAATGGAACAATTGGGGTGGTCTTAATGATGTATTAAGGAACCAGGATTTTTATTTAGGATTACAGGCATCTCCTTATCGGTTTGGAGGACTTCTTGGGGTTACTAATATAGATACAAGGCCATCAGGACTTCGCCCGGGATTTAGATTGTCTGGTTCTCTTTCTAACCGGACTTATTCGGGACGTATTATGGCAAGTTATACCTCCAGAAAGAAAAACAGCAATTTTATCTATTCTCTTGCGGCCTCAAAAAGATGGGCAAAGGAAGGTTTTATAAACGGAACTCTATATGATGCCTTTTCTATATATGGAGCAATAGAGTATCAATTCAATGCTAATAATAGTTTACTTTTTACGGGAATTCTTTCTTCCAATCGCCGTGGCAGTTCTGCAGCTGTAACTGAGGAGGTATATCACTTAGCCGGAAATACATACAATCCCTACTGGGGATTTCAAAACGGATACTATCGCAATTCAAGGGAGCGCAAAATTATGGAACCCATAATTATGCTTAAATATTACGGCAAATATGGAAAACTTGGTATCAATGCAGCAATGTCTTACCAATTTGGCAATTTTACAAAAAGTAGGATAGGATATTTTAACGCCCCTAATCCGGAACCCAGCTATTATAGATATTTACCCAGTTTTTACATAAACAGCCCAATTGGTGCAAATTTTTTAAATGCTGATCTGGCTAAAAAAGCTTTTTTGCTAAAACCTCAATTACATTGGGAGAACCTTTATAGAGCAAATTCAATAGACACAATGAATGGAATGGCCGCATATGTTTTATACGACGACACTAACGCGGACAAACAATTGACTCTAAATACTACCTTCAATATTAGGCCCAATGAGGTGATTTCTATAGACATGAATTTGTCATTTAGGAATACCATTTCCAATAATTATGCTAAAATTCGAGATCTGTTAGGTGCGGATTATCATGCAGATAGAGATCCTTTTTCAGATACTCGAAATGACGTAAATGGACAATTGAAAAAGGGTAAAGGAGATATCTTTAATTATGATTATACCATCAATTATCAAGTATTTGATGCTTTTACGCAGATGAGTATCATTAAAAGTAAATGGAACTTTTTTATAGCGGCTAACTATACCAATTCAAGGTACCATAGGAATGGAAATTTTTTAAATGAACGCTTTCCCGAAAACTCCATAGGAAAAAGTAACCCCGTACAATTCAATAATTATGGGATTAAAGGCGGATTTACTTATAAATTAAATGGGAGACAATGGATTAGTACTAATGGAATACTCTTAAACAGAGCCCCGGTCATAGTTAATTCCTTTATAAACCCAAGGGAGAACAACGCAATTGTTCCCAATTTAAATAACGAAAAAATCACAAGTATTGACATAAATTATTTTACCAGGTTCCCAAACCTTATTGGAAGATTAACCTGCTTTTACACACGTTTTCAAAAGCTCACAGATATTAATTTTTTCTTTGTTGATGCTGGGGTAGGATCAGATTTTGTACAAGAGGTAATTACTAATCTTGATAAGCTTAATATGGGAATTGAGTTGGGATTGTCATACCAGCTTTCTTCATCTGTAAAGTTATCTTCGGCTTTTGCCCTGGGGAAGTATATTTATGCCAGTGATCCTAATCTGGCGATAAATTTTGATACTGCCGGAGATGAAGATGATTTAATCACCATTGAAGGAACAAAAGACTTAGGAATAGCAAAAATTAAAAACTACAAACTACCAAACGGCCCTCAAATGGCACTTTCGCTGGGGGTAGAATACAGAGATCCCAAGTTCTGGTGGATTGGCGCAAAAATTAACTATCTGTCTGATAATTACGCCAGCATATCAACTATAAGAAGAACGCAGAGTTTCTATTTGAATCCCGAGACAAGTCAGCCATTTGACAATGCCACTCCTGATAATGTTGATAGAATCTTAAAGCAAAACCCTTTGGGTGATATTTATCTCCTAAATCTGATTGGAGGTAAATCCTGGCTGCTAAATGGCAAATACCTAAGTGTATTTGCCAGCATAAATAATGTATTTGATACAGATTTTAGAACGGGAGGTTATGAGCAAAATAGGAATGGTAATTACGGACAACTAGTGCAGGACAATCAGAGTGGTTCGCCATCATTTAGTCCCAAATATTGGTTTGGTTATGGAAGGACCTATTTTTTGAACTTCGCCATAAGCTTCTAAGAAAAAACGGAGTTAAATAAAATGATATGAATAACTATTAAAATGAACTTAATAAAGAAATTGAAACCAGCTTTTTTTCTTAAATATTATTGTTTGCTATTCATTTTCAGCTGTGTAAAGGATTCTGATTATAAGAGCCCGGAAACTCCCTGTAATAACCAATTAATAGCTAATGTTACTTTTAATGAGGTCAAAAATTTGTTTCAAGGAGAAGTTATTCAAATACAGCAAGATTTAGTAATTGAAGGTTACGTTATTTCATCAGATCAAGCCGGAAATTTTTTTAGCGCACTTCATATACAGGATGATCCAATTAACCCCACTGCGGGCTTTCAAATAGAAATAGACCTAAGGGATTCTTACTTATTTTATGAATTAGGAAGTAAAATTTATATTAAACTGAAGGGTTTATATTTCGGGAAAAGTAAAGGTGTTTACAAACTAGGGGGGGTATTCACGTCTTTTGGAAATTTAAGTATAGGAAGACTACCGGCCCTTGCAGTAGGGGATCATTTGATTCTTTCATGTGATCCTATTAGCAATTTGGTTCCTAAAATTACCGCCATACCAAATCTTAGTGAAGATTTAGTAGGCACTTTAATACAACTAGAAAGTCTGGAGGTTATAGCAGAGGAACAAAACTTGACTTTTGCTTTTCCGGAGGAGGAAACCATAAGAAGTCTTACGGATTGTAATGGTGGTTTAATAGAATTATTAAATAGTGGATATTCTGATTTTCAGGATACAATATTACCTTCGGGGAATGGATCTGTAACTGCTGTTCTTTATAGAGAAAATAATGATTATCAATTAATTATTCGAACATTAAATGATATGGATATGCAAAATGCACTTTGCGTAAATACGGAAGTATTTTTGACATCTAACCTAATATTTATATCTGAGATAGCTGATCCCAATAATAATGCTGAAGCCCGATTTATTGAACTTTACAACGCTGGTATTGATCAATTACAATTAGATGGTTGGTTTTTATTAAGGTACACTAATGCTAATGTTAGTTCTGGATCAGAAATAGATCTTTCTGGGATAATAATTGATTCATATAGCACTTTGGTTTTCTCGCCCAATGCAATGGAATTTGAAAATATATACGGATTTCCCCCTGATTTTGAACTAGGAAACAATAGCCCGGCAGATTCTAATGGTGACGACAATTTAGTACTGATAGACCCCTTTGGAACCGTAATTGATATCTTTGGGCTTATAGGAGAAGATGGTTCCGGTACAAATCATGAATTTGAAGATGGAAAAGCCGAAAGAAACTTAAATATTGTGAACGGGAATCCTGTCTTCACATATAGTGAATGGACCATTTATAATGATACAGGAGGTTCTGAAACGATAAAATTACCACAGAATGCTCCTGAAGATTTTTCACCGGGAATTCGATAATTTTTAACGCCTACGCAACTTCTTCTTTCAGAATAAGCTCTAGATCATTGGCTGTTACAGGTTTAAGAATATAGTTTTTTACAATTGAATAGCTTTTTATACGCACTAAATCTCTTGGATCAACGGAAGAGCTGGTGATATAAACGACCGTGTTATTTAATTCTGATTCACTTATTTTACAAAAATCGTCCAGAAAATCCCAGCCATTCATAATGGGCATGTTTAAATCCAAAAAGATAATCGAAGGTAATTTCTTTCCCGCTTTCGAATTTAACTTAAGGTCATTTAAGGCAACCTTTCCATTGTCATAAACGAGAATGTCATCACCAAAATTAACTTCCTTCATCAGGCGTTTAATCCCATAAATAAATATGTGATCATCATCAATGATACAAACATTTTCGAACTTCTTCATTGACAGGCAGGTTAAACATTAATAGCTTCAAAATACAAACGGAAATTAGTACCCTCATTTATCTTGCTATCAACTTCAATTTTACCGTTCATAGATTCAATTTGATTTTTTGTAATAAATAGGCCTATTCCTTTTGCATCCTTATGCTTATGGAATGTCTTGTACATTCCAAAAATTGCATTGTGATGCCTTTTCAAATCTATTCCCAGTCCGTTGTCAGAGAAGGTGACCATAGTATATTGTCCTTTTCTTTCAGCTGTAATTCTAAGGGCCAGGGATCTTTCGGGGGAACTATATTTAATACTGTTCGTAAACAAATTCAACAGAATACTATCCATATAAGCCGGGATAGCATTAATTTGAAGTTTTTTTTCCACTTTTACTTCGCATTTGGTATTTTTTTCTTTTAAAAGGACAGCCAGGTTTTTCTCAACACCTTTTATGGTCTCATATAAGTTTACAGGACGCATTTTATCAATAGCATCAACTTTCACCTGGACCACCTCTGTTAAGTGCTGCACGGTTTCGTCTAAACTTTCAGAAGCTTCACATAGCATTTTTGTCAGACGATCCTTTTCATTATTATCTCCTTCCTGAGAGAGAAATCCGGTGAGCATCGATAAATTGCTGGAATGAGATCTCAGGTTATGGGAAACAATATGAGCAAAGTTCATCAGTCTATTATTTTGTTCACTGGTGATGTCGAGAAGATTTTTTAACTTTATTTCGGACTTTTTGTTCTTCGTAATATCCCAGTTGGTACCAATCATTTTCAATGCATTTCCATTATCACCCCTTTGTATAAAAGCGATAGCCCTAATATGTCTTATTTCACCATTGGGCCAGACCACACGAAATTCGGTATCAAATTCTGTTTCCCCTTTAAGAGCTCTCTGCAGCAGTTCTTGGGAAGGTGCAATATCATCAGGATGAACGCTAGATTCCCAGGCTTCAACAACGCCACTGAAATTCTTTTTGTTTAGCCCATACAACTTATACATATTATCATCCCATACCAGGATATTATCAACAACATTATAATCCCAGATTCCAATGGAGGCAGCTTTTGTAGCAATAGCCAGCCTGTCTGAAACTTCATTGTATTTTAGTTCTACCCTCTTTTCTTCATCAATATCCTGAAAAGTCCCATACAGGCGAACTACTTTGTTATTTAGGATCTCCACTTCTCCTTTGGTCCTCACCCATAATTCTTTACCCTTGGCCGTTATAATTCGTAACTCGGTATCCCACGGTAAGCCTTCATTTAGGCCATCACTTACCAAGTCGGAGATTTTATCGCGGTCAACACCTTCTTTATAGAAATTAAGGCCTTCTTCTAAATTAGGGATATATTCCTCAGGCACTTCATGAATTTCCTTGGTTACCCGAGTCCAATGCATTGTATTTGACAATAAATCTACTTCCCAGCCTCCTATTCGGGCAATACTTTTGGATTTTAATAAAAGTTCTTCTCTTTTTTTGGTTTCGGTTATATCATCCTTAACTATAATTAGGCCATTAGTCTTTCCGGGATTTTCTGTCCATGGCGAAATGGTCCATTCCAACCATGTTGTATTAAGCTCAGGTTGATTCAATTCTTGAATAAGCTTCACTTGTTCACCTCCTATTAGACATTGTTCACAACGAATTGAAAATTCCTCGGAAGTGTAATCGATTACATCATAGATAGGAAGTCCAATTGGGCTGCCGCTATGATTCTCCAATTCTTTTAACCAAAGCTTAGAATGGTCAATAATTTGCATTTCAGAATTTACAATGACTACAGATGCAGGATAGTCTTTAATAAAAGAAGAAGTTAAAAGTGTTTCCAAATGATGTATTTGTATTAAAGTTACGTTTATTTCTTAATAACGTAAGAAAATACCCTAAAAGTATATCGTATAATACATCTTTAGTTATAATTGTTTAGATCTCAATGATCTATGGTTGGGGATTAAAAAAATTTAATTAGCAATAATTTTATTAATATCTTCTTGGCAATTTTAAGGGTCATTTTCTTAATAGCGTTTAATGGCACCATTAGAAAATGCTTACAGTGACATTTTTTTTATACATTTAATTTTCATGCAAGACATAATAATTACTTTTTTTAATGAGATAAGAATTGGCAATATTGAAGGCGTTAAGGAATTGGTTGCAGAATTCCCAGACCTGGTAAATTCTGTGGACCAGAGAGGGTCTACCCCTTTAATTCTTGCCACTTATTATGATCATAGAGAGATGGCGAATTTTCTTCTGGACCAGGGAGCTAAAATTGATGCTGAGGATGCTTCCGGTAATACTGCGCTAATGGGGACTAGTTTTAAAGGCTTAGTACAAATAGCTAAGGATTTAATAAGCAGAGGGGCCAATGTAAATGTGAGAAATGCGATGGGCGCCACTTGCCTAATTTATACTGCTACTTTTAATAGAGAAGAATTGGCTAAACTACTGCTGGAATATGGCGCAGATACAACTGTGAAAGATGCACGAGGAAATACGGCTTTGGACCATGCTAAAATGCAGGGATTTCCAGACTTGATTGCGCTTATAGAAAAGAATGGATAATTAGTGATTATTATGCAAAATGAGCTTAAAGTAGCGCTGATACAGACGGCATTGATATGGGAGAACCCCTTGGAGAATAGAAATATGTTTTCCGAAAAGATAAGGGGGATTCCAGGTGATACGGATATGATTATCTTGCCTGAAATGTTCACAACCGGCTTTACTATGAACCCGGGAAGAGTAGATGCCAAAGAGGGAGAAATAACCGTGAAATGGATGAAGGAAACAGCCAAAGAAAAAAATATGGCTTTGGTCGGGAGTATTTCGTTTAAGAAAAAAAATAAATTTTCAAACCGACTTTTTTTTATACATCCTGATGGTACTACTAAGAGCTATGATAAGAAACATACATTTACATTTGCAGGGGAAGATGAAGTATATGATTCAGGTACAGAGAGATTGGTTTTTTCTTATAAAGGATTCCGGATTTGCCCTTTAATATGTTATGACCTTCGATTTCCTGTATGGTCTAGATACAAAGGAGATTATGATATTTTGCTTTTTGTAGCCAATTGGCCTGAACCCAGAATTGAAGCCTGGGATACTTTATTAAAAGCAAGAGCAATAGAAAACATGAGCTTTTGTATTGGGGTTAATAGATTGGGGGAGGATAATAATGCACATAGATACCCTGGCCATTCAGCCATATATGACCCTATGGGAAGTCAGATTTTTTTATCTGAAAAAGATGAGGTACTCTTTGCTTCTTTAAGCCTGAAACACTTAAAAGATTTAAGAGCCCGATTTAAATTTTTAGATGATAGAGATCATTTTAGTCTAAAACAGTAAATGTCTCAATTTTTTCCCAATTGGCCCGCATTTCAATAACACTTGGGTAGTAAGTAACTCTTTCTGGTTGAATCTTCATTAGATAATTTCCCGTGTCCCATTTGCCGTTCGCATTGTTATCAAAAATTATCCGGATAAGATAATTTCCTGGCTCAAGTGTATTAAAATCTAAGGCTTTCGCTTCGGACACATAGATTTCCCTGTATAATTTTCCTTTTTCATCCGTTAATTGTACAATAACAGGATAGGTTATTTCACCTGCTAAATTCAAGCGCAAATTGCCAAAGTCGGCATACCCTCCGGTAGATAATCTATAGTTAATCGAATCATTAGTTTCCCCAAAGAAATCTGTAATAAAATTAGGAAGCAAATTTAGATAATAGGTTTCATCAGCCTCTTTTTCAAAGTCCATGGACATCCGGTTTTTTGTAGTGTCTAATTGCGCTTTGAAATTTACTGCTATAGTATCCTTATTGAAAATAGCTATCCTTGTTGTGTCTATGGCAGCAACCGGAATGCTGGATGTAATATAGAATTCATCAGCGAAGTTTATGGTGTTTCGATGACTCGGATAGAGCATCAAAGAATCTGCAGCCAGTTTTCTTGTTTTCACCGTAAACGTATCAATTTTCCTTAAGCCCTCATTAGTCACTTTAAAAATAATAGAATCTATTTCAAAAGGGGTGAACCAATAATTAAGCGTATCTTTTTCCGGCTCTTTGACAACGAGTGTACTTATAGAATCTGGAATTTTTGTTAAAGTTTCAATATCTAATTTTACATCTCCGCCAGAATAGCCAAAAATAATTTTGTTAGCCGCCGCATAATTTGGTGTCTTTAAAATATAATTAGGGATCTCTTTAAAAAGATTAAGAAGAAAAACAGTATCCGTTGGCAGAGAGACGGTGTCTTCAATAAAACCTATTTTATCCGTATTCTGATTGAATACGTTGTTTTTGGATTCATCTTTGATAGCAATAATGGCATATTTTCCGGCTTTGAGGTGTTTAAGTCGGAAGATGGTGGTACTGTCCAGGGTATTTGTAATGTAGTTGGGGGGTTTATTATAGATGGTAGAATCAGTATATGCAGTGTCTAATTCGTATAACATTACACTAATAAACTCGTCTGCTTTTTTATTGAAAGCATCTTTAACAACCCCTGAAACTGTTAATGAATCAATATAAGTACCTGTAGAAAAAACATACGTTAGGAAGCTGTTCGGATTGCCCTCATTATTATCTACGATACTCTGTCCGAAATTTAATGTATAGGTTGTATTTTCTAACAAAGTATCCTTAAAAGTGACTTCTACATATTTGCTGGCCCCTCCCTGAGGTGAAACTTCAGGATTATATTTTAAAGGCGGTGAAACGATAAGCTGATTTTGAACATCCTCCAATTTTATATATTCATCAAAATAAAGCCTGATTCGTTTAGCTTTGAATTCAGTAGTCAGGTTTTCAGGTTCTGTCTTTATCAAAACAGGAGGCGTAGTATCTTTGGGTCCACCAGACGGACTTCCTCTCCTGGCACATTGTAGAGTGGCCAGAACAACTGCAATTAGAAAAAAAAAGGATAAAATACGCTGTATTCGAGGCATTTGATTTTTCTATAAGGCAAAGAAACAATTAATTTAAAGAATTGTGAAATTAAGGAACAACCGCCATCGTAGCAACTGAAACAGTAACATCTTTCGCCTTTTTTATAGCCCGTACACAGGCCTCTATGGTAGCACCGGTAGTAATCACATCATCAATCAATAGCACATTTTTGTCACATAAAAAGTCAGGATTAGTCACTTTGTAAAGATCTGGCATATCTTTCCAGCGATAAAACCTATTTTTTTTGGTCTGGGTACGGGTATTGGCTGTTTTAATAAGAATATGATCCATATAAGTAGCATTAAGATGGTTTGCAATTCTTTTTGCAAACCCGGATACTTGATTATATCCTCGTTTCTTAAGCTTTTTTTTATGTAAAGGGACAGGGATTACAATATCAATATAGTCTAGAGCGTTACCTTCTTTTAGAACCTGGCCATACCAGTCCCCTAAAAATTGACCTATTTGAGGTTGATTTTTATACTTTAAAAAATGGATTAAATTTTTAACAATCCCTTGATCTGAATAAAAAAGGAAAGCAGAGGCCTTTTTTATGTCAATTCGGCCATAAAATATTGTATCCACTGCATTTTGCTCAATAAAATTGTATTCGGTAAGTGGTATTTGGTTTCGACAAAGCGTACATAATAGCTGCTCTCCTCGATATAATTGAACATTACATCCAAAACACAACCTCGGTAGAAGTACCGTGTTGATATCATTTATTATATTTGATAGCTTGGAAAAGTACAAATCTTAAATAAACCTAATCTTATTTACTTAGCCTATCTGAATGGATATTCAAGATAATAAAT
>CAZHWD010000227.1:0-7054 GCA_964536335.1 uncultured Eudoraea sp.
ACATTAGAATTAGCTTTGAGGGTTTCTTCGGGGTTGGCTTCAATTAATTCATTTTCTTCCTGCCTGCAGGATACAATGAGAATTGATAGAAGGATTAACAATACAGATAGTAATTTCGGGGTCTTTTTCATAGTAAATTAAGTTTAAAGGTTAATAGTGTTTAATAGTAAAACAACCAACTTCTGAAAACTCCTGAAATTTTTTGTAAAAAATTATTTTTACATTAGAAGAAAAAAATTGAACTAGCTTGCCTAAAGAACTACATAAGGATATTTGTGAACAGGAAATCTTCTCGGGTATTTATAATAAATATTCACAGGACCTACATAATTTCTTATACTACAAATACGGAGAAGAGTTGAATCCAAATGATAAAGCACAGGATGCCTTCGTTAAGTTGTGGGAAAATTGCAAGAAGATTAAATTGAACATGGCAAAGGCCTTTTTGTACAAAGTAGCCAACAATATGATGTTGAATGAAATAAAACATCGGAAAGTCGTGTTGCGCCACCAAAAGATAACGCCCAGGGACTATACCCATGAAACTCCAGAATTTCTCATGGAAAAAGAGCAGTATTTCAAAAAGTATCAACAGGCACTTTCCAGGCTTTCCGGAGAACAAAGGGTCGCTTTTATGCTCAACAAAGTTGAGGGTAAAAAGCATAAAGAAATTGCTGAAATACTAGGTATTACACGCAAAGTTGTGGAATACAGGGTTTATACCGCATTTAGTATTTTAAAAAATGAACTGGAGGGATTTAAGATTTAAAATCAGGAAAAAAAGGAACTTAGTTGTTATATAAGTAAGAAGCGCGTTTTATGGACAAAGAATATTTGATTGAAAAATGGCTAACCGACCAGCTCACTGAGAAGGAACTAACGGCATTTGAAGCACTGGAAGATTATCCGAAACTCACTGCTATCATTGATAATGCCCGGCAGTTTAAGGCTTCAGAATTTTCTTCTGTATCTAATTTTGATACGTTTCAAAAACGACTTAAAACTGATCAAAAACCAGTACGAAAATTATCTTGGATAAAACCGCTATTGCGAATTGCGAGCGTTTTGGTTGTTGGAATTGCAATCTACGGTATATTTCTTTTCAATAATGCAATCAAAGTGCAAACTATGTCTGGCGAAAAAATTGAAATTGAATTACCCGATGCTTCTAAAGTGATGATTAACGCCCAATCTGAAGTCAAATACAATAAACGCCAGTGGGAACAAAAAAGGGAAATAAACCTGGTAGGAGAAGCCTTTTTTACGGTTGCCAAAGGTTCCAAATTTGATGTGGTTACAGCCGCAGGAACTGTTACGGTTGTAGGTACAAAATTTAATGTAAAACAAAGGGATTCCCTTTTTGAAGTGAAGTGCTATGAAGGCATCGTAAATGTTAGTTCCAAAACTTTATCCAAAGAATTGAGGGCCGGCGACAATTTTCGCTTATCCAAGGGGAATGTGCACTTTGGCCAAAACACAAATGAATATCCTCCCTGGCTGAAAAATATGAGCAGTTTTCAAAGGGTTCCATTCAAGGAGGTCATTGCCGAATTGGAAATACAATATGGTATTAAAATTGCCCTTGAACAAGTGTCCTCGGAAATTTTATTTACCGGTGGATTTATTCATAACAACTTGGATAATGCGCTGAAATCTGTTACACAACCACTCAATCTCCAATACAGGATGGATGGATCCGACAAAGTTATCCTATATCCTAGTGAAAAGTAAGTGCCTCTTTGTAATATCACTCATACTGGGGCTTTCCGCCTTCAGCGTTTCGGCACAGGAAATTACTGAAACAAAATTATTAATTAAGATTTTAGCAGATTTGCAGGAGCAGCATGGTTATCAATTTAATTATGCTTCAGAAACGATTGAAAACATAAGGATACCCGAACCGAATAAAGGCCTGACATTTGATGAAACTATTAAATATCTGCAGCAACAAACGGGTTTACAATTTTCTGCATTACCTAACAAGTTCATTTCCATTAAAAAAATAATAACTACGCTTTGTGGTTATGTCAAAGACAAGGATACAGGAGAACCAATTGCTTTCTGCACCATACAGGCCGGGCAGGAATCTACGCTTACGAATGAAGCGGGTTTTTTTAAAATTGATATTGCCAATAATAAAGAAACGCTCCATATACGCCATCTGAGTTATAAGACTCTCGACAGAAGTTATGTCTTTTTTAAAAAGGAAGAATGCGGGATCGTCTACCTTATTCCCAAACAACAACAGCTTTCAGAAATTATACTTTACGATTATTTGATCAGGGGGATAGATAAACTGGACAACGGTTCTTTTGAGATTGATTTTAAAAAATTTAGCATCTTACCCGGGCTTATAGAAACTGATGTACTTCAATCTGTACAGGCCTTTCCTGGAATTCAAAGTATCAATGAAACAGTCTCCAACATCAATATCCGAGGAGGAACTAATGATCAGAATCTCATTCTATGGGACGATATTAAGATGTATCAATCCGGTCATTTTTTCGGCTTAATCTCTATGTATAACCCTCAGATAACACAAAAGGTAACGGTGCGAAAAAATGGTACTCCAAGCGCTTATACCGACGGTGTTTCTGGAACTATAGCTATGGAGACGGATCATAGTATTAATCCGAAGTTTAAAGCAAATATTGGAATTAACTTTATTGACGCCAATGGTTTTGCTGATATCCCGTTAGGAAATAAATCCTCAATACAGCTAGCCGCAAGGAAATCAATTAGTGACTTTATTGAAACCCCAACTTATACTGAGTATTTTGATCGTATTTCACAGGATACAGAATTAGAAGACAATACCGATAATGTAGTAAATTCGGATATTAGTTCTGATTTTTATGATACTTCTTTACGGTGGCTGTTTAAACCTTCGGAAAAGGATGAAATACAATTAAACTTTATTAACGCGAGCAATGAACTGGTCTTTAATGAAAATGCAGTATTAAACAGTGAAGTGGAGACCAGGGAAAGTAGTTTAAGTCAAAATAGTATCGCGGGAGGGATAAAATATAAAAGGACCTGGAGCAATACTTTTAATACTACTCTGAACATCTATGAAACAGACTATAAACTCAAGGCAATAAATGCCAATATCTTAAACGATCAGCGTTTTCTGCAGGAAAATGAGGTCTCAGAAACAGGTGCAAGAATTAGTGGAACATATCAGTTACAGGAACAAATACACTGGACTAATGGATATCAATTTGTAGAAACCAAGGTAACCAATCTGGACGATGTGGACGATCCAATTTTTAGAAGGCTGATAGGGAATGTTCTTCATACACACGGTATATTCACCGAATTATATTTTGTATCGGTTAATGGACAAACTACTCTTAACATAGGGATGCGATTTAACTACCTTACAGAATTTAATAAACAATTATGGGAACCCCGAATTAGTTTCAATCATCGATTTTTGAATTGGTTTAACCTCGAAATTTTAGGTGAGTTTAAAAACCAAAATACTTCCCAAATTATCAATTTTCAAAATGATTTTTTAGGGATAGAAAAGCGCCGCTGGCAGTTATCGGATAATAGTGATATCCCTGTTATTAAAAGCAAACAGGGTTCTCTTGGATTAAGTTATAATCAAAATGGATGGTTAATTAATACTGTGGGATACTTTAAGGCAGTTGACGGTATTACATCACAAAGCCAGGGTTTTCAGAATCAGTTCGAATTTATAAAAACCAATGGAAGCTATACGGCTTTAGGTGTGGATGTTCTAATACGTAAACAATTTAACGATGCAAACATCTGGTTAAGTTATTCATATTTGGAAAATGAATATTCCTTTCCTGAATTGTCCGAAATCAATTTTCCTAGTAATTTTGATATCCCTCATGCCTTGTCATTAGGTACAACGTATTCCCTGAATCATTTTCGCTTTGCTGCAGGCTTAAATTGGCGATCGGGAAAACCATACACGCAACCCAATCCTGTAACACCAATTATTGATGATAGCATTAATTATGATAAAACTAATCAGCAAAGATTGGAAGATTATATGCGCGTGGATCTCTCCGCCATTTATCATTTTAAGCTGGGGCAAAAAACCAGGGCCAATCTTGGGTTATCTGTCTGGAATTTGTTTGATAAAGAAAACGACATTAACATCTTTTATCAGATAAATACTTTAGGTGAAGTAGAAGCTATTATCCAGAATTCTTTGGGGATAACCCCTAATGCATTGTTCCGGGTCTATTTTTAATATAGTCCCTTTTTTCCTTTAATGCTTCACATTACATATTAAGTCATTTTTTGAAGGCAGTAACTCTATTTTTACTTATTATAATTGCGTTGTTACTATCCCAACTTAAGTTCAACAGGAGAAGGCGGTTTTATCCAGGTAATTTCCGGACTTGGTATTGCGCATATAGTTATCCGTATAAGACGATATCCGGATAGTATCAAGTATCGCTTTGAGCGGGCTGCATTGCGAATAACGGGGTTTGCTTTTTATACTTTGGTGCTGGGATTGGTACTTACAAGTTTTTATAATATTTGGATTCAGCATAAGCCTGTAACAACCCTATGGGGTATTTTAATTTCCATATTGATAATGTGGTTTTCGCCCAGATACCTTTGATTATGGCTTTAATGCAGATTTACCGCAATACGGAGTTTATGCCGGGGTGATGACCGATAGCAAGAAGTTTTATTCCCAGACAACGCTGGGGTATGCGGAGCAACTAAATGAGGGTGAAACAGATCGCCGATTTGCTTATTTTCAACATAACAGTACTATTTTTAAAAACCTTAATCTGTTCTCTTCAATGCAAGTGGATTTGTACAGCAAAATAGACGGAGTGACTGCTAACGATATTTCGCTTACCAATTTATATGTCTCTGCACGCTATAGAATTAGCAGAAAGGTTAATCTGATGCTTTCATACGACACCAGAAAACGAATACTGTACTATGAAACTTTTCAATCAGAAATTGATCAATTGCTTGATGACGATCTGGCCAGACAAGGGTTAAGAGGACGACTGAACATCAGGCCATTTAAATATGTTTCAGCCGGCTTTAGTTATGCCAGAAGGTTTCAAAGCGATGAACAGAACATATCAAACAACATATATGGATTTGTTACCTGGACTCGAATTCCATCTCTTGGTGGTAGATTGTCAATCTCCTATAATCGAAATGAATCTAACTATATGCTAAGCAATATTGGCTCTATTAGATATTCAAGGGATCTCGTTAAAAACAAATTATATGCAGACTTTTATTATAGATTTGTAGATTATAACTATTTCAGTATGATAGACAATTATCTGCAACACTATATAGGCACAAACATATCCTATAACATAAGCAGGAATTTATTATTCAGTATTTCAGGTGAGATGGCCATTACTGAAATTGACACTAATTATAGAATATACGCAAGCATAGTTCAAAGATTTAATAGCAAACAAAAAAACAGGCGATGACACAAAAATTTAGTTCCTACTTTTTCATCATTCTCTTATTAGCATGTATAACTGCCTGCAATAACGGTCCCAAGGTAATTACACCAACTTCAAATAGTGGTAATACCGAAAACGAAGGTATTTTTACACCAGATCCGGCAACGCGGGTAATTCCAAACCCAACTACCAAGGTTGGCAATGAATTGCATAAAGTTGTTGTAGAAGAGGTACTTCCCACAGCCAGATATATCTATCTCAGGGTTAAAGAAGGGGAAGAAGAATTTTGGATAGCTACGAGGAAAGCAGAAATAAAAAAGGGCGAAGTATATTTTTACAGAGGTGGTCTGCTTAAAACAAATTTTGAGAGCAAAGAGTACAATCGGATTTTCGACGAGATTTATCTTATTTCAAATCTTGTTTCAGAAGATCATTCCAAACATATAACTGCTTCTGCTAAATCTGGCAGTAATGCCAAAAAAGAAATAGTGGTCAAAGAGGACATCCCTACCCATACCGAAAAAACTGTTGTTCACAAAGGAACAATTAAAATTTCAGATCTGGTAAATGATCCCGAGAAGTATGAGGGCCATACCGTTCAACTTAGTGGTATATGTGTGAAAGTCAGCCCCAATATTATGGGTCGTAACTGGATTCATCTTCAGGATGGCAGTAAAGACGATTTTGATATGGTAATTACCTCAAATACCTTTGTTCCGGAGGGTAAACAAATAACAATCCGCGCTGTAGTAAGTCTAAATCGCGATTTCGGTGCAGGTTACAAATACGACCTGATACTTGAAAATGGCACCCTTGTGCAGTAATTATGTGGCCCTAAGAAATAATAGAATACTTTCTCTTTTTAAAATAGGCCAGCATACTAATAATAATTATTGATACAACTACCATATAAACCCAACTTGGTACAGGTACAGGATCTCCGGTAGCATAGGAATGCAAACCTGAGAGGTAATAGTTTACGCCATAATAAGTCATGATTACCGACGCTAATCCAAATATTGTAGCGATATTATAAGCAAAAATCCCGGTTAATTTGGGAATCAACCGCATATGCAGAATAAAAGCATAGACCAGTATAGTAACCAGTGCCCAGGTTTCTTTAGCATCCCAGCCCCAGTAACGTCCCCAGGATTCATTAGCCCATATACCACCCAAATATGTGCCAACACTTAACATAAACAAACCTCCAATTAAGGTTAATTCACTGATATATGACATTTCCTGAACAATTCTTTTTATACGTGTTTTGTTAGATTCCGTAAGGAAAATCATTAGAATAAGATTAATAAGGCCAATAATTGCCCCTAACATTAAAAATCCATAACTGCCTGCTATCAGAGATACATGAATGGTGAGCCAATACGACTTTAGTACGGGAACTAAAGGAGTAATCTCCGGATCAAGGAAACTTAAAGTCGAAACAAATAGAATGGTTGCCGCCAAAACCATGGTGGCAGCAAGACCCCCAAATGATTTTCTTGTAAATAATATACCCGCCAATGTTGAGGTCCAGGCAATATAGATCATAGATTCATATCCGTTACTCCAGGGAGCCCTGCCGGAAACATACCAACGCAAACCAAGTCCTATGGTGTGTA
>CAZHWD010000228.1:0-3424 GCA_964536335.1 uncultured Eudoraea sp.
ACCGGTCCTTTGCCCAAAAGCATAGTTCCGGCTCTTCCTTCAGCCTCTGAAATATAAGTGTCGTAGAGGGCGTTAGTCTCAGCTTCTTTTATATTTATTTCATTCTTAAGGGCTGCAATATCTTCATTCAGACTGGCAACCACAGGCGTGTATTGCTGTGCAATCTGTGCCTTATTTGCGAGCGTGAGTTCATTCTTTTGTTCTAATAAAACCTGGTTGATTTCCTTTTCGAAAATTTTCATTTCCAAAGGTTTTGAGATCACCACGGCAATAATGATTGCCAAAATTATCCTGGGGGTAGCCTGTAAAAACTCACTTTTAATACTGTCTCTTTTTTTAATAGTGGAGACAATAAACCGGTCCAGGTTAAAAATTAAAAGGCCCCAGATAAGGCCAAAAAAGATGGCTGTGTAAACGTTGTCAAATACGGTATAAAGCGCGTAACTACTTGCAATAAATGCCATTACAGCGGTAAAAAAAACAGTGGCTCCTATGCCTGCGTATTTGTTTTGTTCTCCTGAAGAACAGGATTCAAGAATGTGGGTGTCCGCTCCGGAACAGAGGATAAAAAAGCGTCGTATCATTATAGTGTTCGTTTTTGATTCTAGAGGTTAGAACGCAATTTGTAAAGATTTGTTACACTAAAATGAAATAAAAAATGCCTCCTTAAGAAGGGTTTAAGATTTACAAGAATTTTCCTTCAATATTTTTTAAGGAATTCACGATGAATCTCAAATTTAAATTCCCTAAGAATGAAGTTCGGTATAGTATTTATAGAAATAAGGTATCGTTTCAATTCCTTTTAAAAAATTCCATACCCCAAAATGCTCATTCGGAGAATGAATCGCATTGCTGTCCAGTCCAAAACCCATTAAGATGGACTTAGTTCCTAACTCCTTTTCAAATAGTGGAACAATGGGGATGCTACCCCCGTTTCTCTTGGGCACGGGTACTTTTCCAAATGTTATCTCATAAGCCTTACTGGCTGCCTGGTAACCTATACTGTCTATTGGCGTTACATAACTTTCGCCACCGTGGTGTGGAGTTACTTTCACCTTAACTCCGGCAGGGGCAATATTTTCAAAATGGGTTTTAAAAAGTTTTGAAATCTCATGCCAGTCCTGATGTGGTACGAGCCGCATAGAGATTTTAGCATGCGCCTTGCTAGCAATAACAGTTTTTGCACCTTCTCCCGTATAACCACCCCAGATACCGTTTACATCAAGGGTAGGCCTAATGGAATTCCTTTCATTTGTGGTATAAGAAGATTCACCATAGACATCATCAATGTCCAGCGCCGCTTTATAAGCCTCCAGGTTAAAGGGTGCTTTTTCCATGGCGTTGCGCTCCTCCTGGGTGAGTTCGTCTACCTTATCATAAAATCCGGGAATGGTAATATGGTTATTTTCATCATGCAAAGAGGCAATCATTTTTGTAAGGATGTTGATAGGATTGGCTACAGCCCCTCCATATAATCCTGAATGTAAATCCCTGTTTGGTCCCGTTACTTCCACTTCCACATAACTCAACCCCCTGAGACCGGTAGTAATAGAAGGAACATCATTAGCGATCATTCCTGTATCTGAAATTAAGATAATATCATTTTCCAGTTTCGCATGATTCTCTATAACAAAGGCCGACAAGCTTTCACTTCCTACTTCTTCCTCCCCCTCAATCATAAATTTAACGTTACAGGGAAGCTCGTTGTTTGCAACCATATATTCAAGCGCTTTTACATGCATATAAACCTGTCCCTTATCATCAGAGGCTCCACGGGCATAAATGGCACCATCGGGGTGGAGTTCCGTTTTTTTAATTACTGGTTCAAAGGGTGGGGAGTCCCATAGGTCTAATGGATCCGGCGGTTGAACGTCATAATGGCCATATACCAGCACTGTGGGCAGATTTTTATCAATTGTTTTTTCTCCATAAACGATAGGATAACCCTGAGTTTCACAAATTTCAACGATATCGCAGCCTGCCCGTTTTAAGGAATCGGCAAATGCCTCGGCTGTGTCAAGGACATCTTGTGAATAGGCCGAATCCGCACTAACAGAAGGCATTTTTAGAAGTTGAATAAGCTCATTAATAAAACGTTCTTTATGTTGATCGAGGTAAGCCTTTATGTTTTGCATTATCAAAATTTTGGAGAATGATTAAATTTACGAAAAGAAGGTTGATAAATTTGAAGTTCGATTATTTTTAAATTGAAATTTTGCTTTATATTTGCAACCCCATAAACCCGATAATTCCTTCTCCATAGTATTACGAAGGAGAAGTCATCGGGACGGGTAATGCAGGCGTGGTGGAATTGGTAGACACGCTAGACTTAGGATCTAGTGCCGAGAGGTGTGAGAGTTCGAGTCTCTCCGCCTGTACGAAGTAAAGGCCCATCCATTATTGGATGGGCTTTTTTTATGAAAAGCAGAGAGGGGAGAAGTTTATCCCGCCCATGGCGGGAAGTCTCTCCGCCTGTACAGATTAAAAGCTTCTCTTAAACGAGAAGCTTTTTTGTTTTAAAAGGCTTGTAATAATTTTGTTTAAAGTGAATGTTTTGAATATACTTTGAAAATAAAAGATATCTTACAAACACTACAAAATGAATTAGATCTTTTGGATTATGAAGGCAAATAGAGTTCAATGACTATCCAAAGGGCCTAAATTCCTAACTTTACCCTATCGATCGAAAAAGGTAAGATAGCCAATACGTGCTTTATTAATCAACTAGCTTTTTTTTGAAAAAAACTAAAGGATGCAAAAAACCACGAAGGAACTTATTGACGGACAGTCTCTGTCGAAATTACAATATGCAACCTTTTTTGTATGCTTTGTTATGAATATTTTGGACGGGATGGACGTCATGGTTATTTCCTATTGCGCCTCCGCAATAGCAAAATCATGGCAGGTGGGCCCGGAGGAGTTAGGCATTGTTTTTAGTTCGGGACTTGCGGGAATGATGATTGGGGCTATGTTTTTGGCACCTTTTGCCGATCAAATCGGAAGAAAGAAAATGATACTGATCAGTGCGTTTTTGATGGGTACCAGTATGCTCATGACTGCCTGGTCACAAAATGTTTCCGAATTGATATTGTTGCGGTTTTTAAGCGGTATAGGTATAGGAAGCATGTTGGCAAGTACGGCTACACTAACCGCAGAGTATGCCCCCGACCGTAAAAGGGATTTTTGGGTCAGTTTTGTTTTGTCAGGCTATCCCGTAGGAGCCGTATTAACGGGTATAGTATCGGCAAGTTTAGTGCCAGCTTATGGATGGCCTATTATGTTCAAAATGGCCGGACTAGCCTCCTTTGTCTGCTTGCCACTTATCTATTTTTTACTGGCGGAATCGATTTACTTTTATCTAAAAAAACAACCCAAAGGAGCATTGCTCAGCGCAAATACAATTTTAAGTAGACTGGGGCATGAG
>CAZHWD010000229.1:0-2144 GCA_964536335.1 uncultured Eudoraea sp.
TTTAAAAAGTAATAAGAAAGAAATAAAAAAAAAAAAAAACAAAAAAAATAGGAGGGGGGGGGGGGGGGGGGGGGGGGGAGGAGGGACTAGGGGTACGCAAACCACATAGTTCAGAACAATCATTTTCATTAACAGGGGTTCTTATTGGGATGCAATATTTAGTTATGATTCTCAGAATCAATCTGTCAAATTTGTATTTCCGAAGTGGTCAGTCACATATTTTCACATCTTAATTCCATACTGTCCTTGTAGAGTAGTTTTCCTTTTGATTAATGAGATATCGTACTGTCTAGATCTTAAAATGCAATATTATGTAGCACATGTGTCTACTTTCTCTTTGTGCCGAGTCCAAACTGTACCTGTTTTGTCGTCTTGATATTGGGCATCTATCAGTGTCATTGATCATCCAGCTCAGGAGCATTCATTAACGTGTAGGATGAGGTTCCTTACTGGCAGTGTGTCAAGCTGTTAAAAGAAGAGAACATGAACATTAAATTGAGAAATAAGTCTTCAAAATACATATTAGAATGTAAAGCAGACTATATTAATTGAAGTGAGCTTTTGTGAAGGTCAAAAAACTATGAATAGATATTAAAATATATCCTCTTCCGTAGATTTTTGACAAAGCCACATAACTTTGGTTATAGGGCCTGCAAACAGCAAGTCTGAATGCAAGTATGAGACTAAATGCAGCATGCTGTATCACAAGGCACTCTACTTGTTAAAAATAAATCTTTATTCTCAATTTTCAAGTTGGACAAATGCAAAATTATATTTATTTTACTTTCAAATAATGTCTTTGTCATAACTTATAATTTTATTACAATAAAATCGGACACAAATCATTTTGCACTATACACTGCTATACAATCTTGGATGCAATGTTGTCTTGTGGTTGCAGCTAAACTCCTATGTGAGATAAAGCTTCATCAGAAGGCCTTGTACAAAGGCTATATACATGTACTAAAATATATTTAAAGGGACAAGTCGGGTATGGACATTAACAAATATGAACGAGTAGCAAGGTAATAACAATTGTTAAAATAATTATTTTTTATTGAAACTAAGCAGCAGACTGTTCATGACTGAGACTATGGGATTAATGAACATATTTATCTTGAAGAATTTAGATTTTTCAAATTGAATTATTACAATATTTAAATCAAAACACAGAATTACACTGTAAGCTGATAAATGGTGATTCATTTAAATTGAAAGATTAAAGCCAATTAATCTAAAAAGCAAATGACAATCTAAGTGATAAGATTTCAATGAATAGTGTAGATGTTAATACTAAAACCTTAACCATGTATAAAACTTACTTGCATCAACAGAAAACAGCCTTTGAATACATAGATTCTTTCCCCTGTACTGTAAGCACTGTTTTCTCATCTGGCTCATCAACTGCGAAGCCGAGTCCAAGATCCACTATGGAGTCATTTGTGGCATCAGTCAAGCAACTGAGGGAAGAATATAAATTGACAAATATATTAGTGAAGACCTGAGAATGTATTGACCTATAGTGTCAAATCTACAGAAACAAACTAAACAAGAAATTAATCAGATATAAACTTACGTTACTGTATTAGATCTAATTACTTTGCACTGTTGTAGGATAACTCGTTGATAAGGCTGTAGATCTATAGCCTACTTATAAATTACTCAATTATATAAACTCTTTTTTTTTTACATCTAAATTATTTTAGATTTCTTCAAGTTTAATTTCAAGCTAGCACATTCAGGCTTGACACAGCTGACACAGATCTGTAAATTGAAGACTAGTACAAGTACTAGACTAACTATTTCCAAGGCCAAGACTAATTTGTTTAATCACAATCAGCGACTTAAAAATGGAAAATTAAAATAAATACAACAAATGAAATAAATACAAAACTAAAATAAATGAAATAAATACAAAAATAAAATAAATGGTATATAACAAAACTGTTAATTTTGGTGAACCCATAAAAAAACCCACCTCCACTTGCCCTACAGTTTAATATATAAGATAGGCCTATTATTATTTATACAGTAAGCCAATCATATATTAGAATAATAAATATTTAACTTCCTCATCAATCATTAATACTACTAGACGGTAGCCTTTTTTTAGAGTAAACTTCGATTTAGGATCGATCTAGAGT
>CAZHWD010000230.1:0-1829 GCA_964536335.1 uncultured Eudoraea sp.
TAATGCTTCGGCATAGCAAGTAACACCTGGGTTCTAAAAATGGCTGCCATAACCCGGAAATGCTGAAAATTGGACAATAAAAACAGAATTTACAGCCGAACGCTGCAACGTTTGTAATAAATTTGCAAACCTTCTCTGGAGAATTTGTGCAACTATTCTTTTTTGCTGTAATGTATCTAGAAAGGAGGTATAATATCCCGGAATATTCGGAAGAAACAAACGAGAAATGGAGTATTTTTTTCCGAGTCTTACAGAGCTAGTCTTATGCGCAGTCAGCCTACTGCGCAATACTCCGTATTTTCGATAGTTACCATGGTTACCATCCTTCTTCTTCTTCCTTTACCATCTAAGGACGGCGAAATATCGCGGTAAAGACCCAATAAAAAAATCGAAATTAATGTTGGGTGATTTTCTGTTTCGTATATCGATATTCAATGAATCTGCCGGAGGTTAAAAAGGGAATCTTGCTGTGTGCGAAGTGGACTTTCCAATTGGTGTCGAAGAAAAGTTTGGGAGAAAGCCAATATGGCGGCGCCCATGGCTACTGACATTGATTGACTTTTAGGCCGTGTAGCAGCGCTTATCACGCATTTAAGTTTATGAAACCTTTGTAGAAGGTTAAGATATACATAATGAAAATGATTTCTGAGTTTTGAAGGTTTTGTTGCCTCAAAAACGACAGTAATCCACGCTCTTTGCCTGCCTGACGATAGGTTATTTTTCGCCAGGAAATGGCTACTGACACTTGAGTGACTTTCGGGCCGTTTAGCAGCGCCTAGCACGCATTTAAGTTTATAAAACCTTAGTAGAAGGTTGAGATATACATAATGAACATCCTCAGCCACTTTTGAATGTTTTGTTGTCTCAAAAACGACAGTAATCCAGGCTTGTTGGCTGTCCGACAATAGGTTATTTTTCGTCAGGAAATAGAATGGCGTATTTCAATTCAATTTCGTAGGGTCAGTCCCCAGACACCAAAAAGGGATCCAAACTACAGTATTGAACTAGAAGGGTTGAGGATCAGTGTCCCGACCATTGACAAGAGTATCAATATGACGCAAATATTGTAAAAAAGTCTTTATTATTACCGCAATCGCTGGTACCCTTACGCAATATTGAGGACAGTTTGTTTGTATGCGTATATGCAGCCAAGAAAATGTAGATAATTTTCGTGTTCTACTTCCCAAAGACGGGTTCGAAATCCATTCCCTTGTACAGGGCAGGCAAGCCTTCAGCATCTCTGATGCTCTAGTTAAAGTTTTTACAGAGGGTGAGGAGGAGGGTTAATGTCCTGAAAGACACCCTGACAAGTGCAAATTTCCCTTACACAATAATTTTGTAATCCAGATGCAATTTACTAAATTTTTCTCCCTGAAAATATTCTGAGCCATTTACCTAAATTCAGCCTCTCCCAGCATCGCTTAAAAACACCATTCCCCACTACCTTAAGATAGGGCTAAGGTTATTATTCCAGAGCATTCCAAACTTTTACTTCATAAGTTTCCAACAACTTTATTTTGAAACACCCTTATCAAGTTTTTGAGATATTATGATTATTCTGCCAATGACAATATGTTGGCATGACCATATAATAAAACATTTCACAAATTGTTTCTAATTGCCTTCTAAATTAGCCTCCTTGACTCCCCAATTACACACTTGCATTGTATCAAATAATTGCTTGAGCACCCTGAGCCTTTATTGTCATAGCAGGAGTAGGTATGTGTAAAGATTTGTAGCTATAAAGAGAAAACAGGTATGCCTATAACACTTTCTCAGATCTGTGTGTTTGTATACCAATTTCCCATACACAGTGCATGAAAATCATA
>CAZHWD010000231.1:0-105373 GCA_964536335.1 uncultured Eudoraea sp.
ATATATCCTAATAGTGTCCCCTTTATATTTAATATCTGCATACAGGGCATTGTTGGCAGTCTCCAGAAATTCAAGAGACCCATTGCCGACTATTGGGTATTTTGAAAAAATAGCCTGAATACTTTTCTGGGAGGTATATGGAGTTATGTATTTAAACGGATAATTTATTAACTGTCCTATTCTAATATATTCCTGAAAACAGATTATATCAGGGTCTTGTTCCGTGATAAAATTGACAATTTTATGCCCTGTTAATTCACTATTTTTCCTACCCGCAAAATTAAAATTCCTAGAATTATAAGTCATAATACTCAGGTCTTTATCTTCAGGATATACATTGGAAGAACCAAATCTATAAAAAGAGCCAAATGTCAAATAAGAAATGAGAATAGCTGAAAATGAGAGTATAAATATCTTTTTTTTTCTCAATATCCAATAAAAAATAAATGGAATATTTATGATAAAAGTTATTGGAAAGAACAAACTCAAAAAAGCTAAAGGAAGAAATGTCTTTACAGAAATATATGGTGCCAGACATGACAATAAAAGGAGTACCGCCAATATCAAGTTTAAAAAATAAACTATCTTATCAAAAAGGGATAATTCTCTCACAGATTAGTCCTCTTTACCCGCCTTAAATAAGAAATCCTTTTCTGATTTGGAGAGACTTTCATAGCCCGATTTACTTATTTTATCCAGGATGGTATCAATCTTGCGTTGTTTACTTTCCCTGTCGTAATTTACATTTGATACGCTATTTCCTTTTGCTCGGCGGTATACGGTTTTTAAAGGCGCTTTTTTCTCTTTCTTCTTAAAAAGACTTCCAAGATTTTCCAAGATTTTGGTAAATCCTTCTCCAATATCCCTGCCTTTTAAAAGCTGTCTGGCATACACATACCCGAGTAAAGCTCCTCCTAAATGGGCAAGATGACCCCCTGCATTTCCGCCGGATGGTATCTGAATTAAATCTACCAACACAAAGAAAGCTCCAATATACCACAACTTTACATTGAAAATAAATAGCCTTACCTCCTGGTTAGGAATATAGGTACATACAAAAATTAAAACGGCAGTCACACCTGCAGACGCACCAATAAGGGCGGCATTGGTGGCCAAAAGAGCAGGAAATACATTATAGCTTAATAAAAAGATTAATCCTCCCAATATGACCCCCAAAAAATAAACGCTTATGAACTTTTTAGGCCCAAAAAGATTGAGGAATATCCTTCCCGAGAAATAAAGCATTATCATATTCCAAAATAAGTGCCAGATACCCCCGTGGAAAAAGGAATAAGTTACCAGTGACCAAGGTTGAGAAATAAAGTCGATAAAATCTTTGGGTAATTCAAACCAGCGGATCAATGAATTGGAAGGCATGCCCATTAAAAAAGTAAATAATCCGTTTATAATAAAAACAAATACGTTTACTGCAATTAATTTTTCTGCTACGTTGAGTCGCGCAAATTGATATTTCAAATTTCCCGTATCCATCTCAATTCCATCGATTTTTATTAAACTGGTTTTTTTTCCAGTACCACATCATTATAAATCCAAATAGGGCACCACCTACATGAGCAAAATGTGCAATCCCATTACCAAATATGGAGTAACCAGTAACTCCTGAAAACAAATCGAGACCTATTAAAACAGGAATGAAAAATTTTGCCTTAATAGGTATTGGCAGGAAGATAAGGAATAATTCACTATTAGGATAAGACATCCCAAAGGCTACCAGTATCCCATATATAGCACCCGAAGCACCAACAGCAGGTGTGTTATAAGCACTTAAAAAATTATCTATGACACTCTTTGGAGCATAATTGTACCAGTCCGGACTATATTGTCCCCCCGAAATAATTTCCATAATTTGATTTTTCGCTATTCCCGAATTTACCAGGGCCTCTATACCCTGATTGAAATAATAATAATTTACGCCCGTATGAATAAGGGCTGCCCCTATTCCCGCAGAGAAATAAAAAAACAAAAACTTATTCCGACCCCACATCCGCTCCAAAGGCGTACCAAAGGCCCAGAGCGCATACATATTAAATAAAATATGCATAAATCCGCCATGCATGAACATATGGGACACAATCTGCCAAATTCCAAAATTCTCATTCTCCGGAAACCACAATGAAAACCATTGGTACATCTGATCTCCAAATAGACTGGTTGCCACAAAAAACAACACATTAACAATTAGCAGATGCTTAATGGCATCGGTAAGTTTTCCCATCTATATAAATTTATTATCGATATCACGCTCGGTTATTGTAACGTAAATTAATTTGTTAAACGGACTTCGGTTAGTTTCCTTACATGCAAACAATGCATTTACTAAAGCCTGTTGTGACTCATTATCCAATATTTCTCCCGTTTTTACAGCCAAAGACTTACAAAGTGCTTTTGATAATACCTCAGACTGAGTAAATCCATTCCCATTTATCTCCATTTGATAATCAGAAATTAATTGATCCAGGATAATGCCTATTTCACTCTCATTAATAAGCTGGGGAATTCCGGTTATTTGGAGTTCATCCTGTTTAAAAGCACCGAACGCAAAACCCAGTGATGTCAAACTACCTTTAATTTCTTGAAGAACAGCTAATTCTGTCTTTGAAAAAATTAGTGAGATAGGAAAAAGCAATTGCTGGCTTAAAGTTTCCTTTACCGTAATACTCTTAAGAAATTTTTCATATAGCACTCGTTGATGTGCACGTCCCTGGTCAATAATAAGCATCCCAGATTTTATGGTCGTTACAATATATTTTCTTCTAAGCTGAAATGTGGTTGCCCCTATTCCATCTAATTCCTGCTGTTCCTCAAAAATAGAACCTGTAATAGTGTCAGATTCAAAATGTACTGTACTAAAACCCTCACCCCTGCCAACTTTTGACTCCAAACCTACATACATACTTTCCCAATCCCCAGACGACTGCCTTGCAAAAGACTTTTTATTACTATTTCCAAATCCGCTTTCCTTGAATGGATTATAATCAGGATCAATAGTAATTCCAGGCTGCTGTGCCTGTTTATTTAATAAAACATATGGTGTGTCTAAATTCTGATCTTTGTCAAAATCTAAAACCGGACTTACATTAAACTGACCTAAGCTATGTTTTATTGTTGATTTTAGTATAGCATATAAGGTATGTTCATCATCAAACTTAATTTCTGTCTTAGTAGGATGTATATTAATATCTATTGATGATGGATCTACCTCAAGATATAAAAAGTAGCCTGGACTTGTATCTGGTCTTAGTAGCCCTTCAAAAGAAGCCATAACCGCATGATGCAGATACGGGCTTTTTATAAAGCGATTATTCACAAAGAAAAACTGTTCTCCCCTACTTTTTTTTGCGTATTCCGGTTTACAAATAAAACCTGATATCCTAACCACCCGGGTTTCTTCCTCTACAGGCACTAATTTTTCTTTTGTTTTAATTCCGAATATATGTACAACTCGTTTTTTTAAATTGGTTGAAGGCAAGTTGAATAGCTCACTGTTATTGTTATAAAAATAAAAATGTACCGATGAATGTGCGAGAGCTACCCGGCGAAATTCATCAGTTATGTGACGTAATTCTACCTGGTTAGACTTTAAGAATTTTCTCCTTGCCGGGATATTAAAAAAGAGATTCTTTACTGATACAGATGTTCCTTTAGGTGTTACGGTTACTTCTTGCGATAATACTCTACTTCCTTCAATTTTAAGAAGCGTGCCTACTTCATCTTCTGCCGGACGGGTATTCATTTCAACATGTGCTATAGCAGCAATAGAGGCCAGGGCTTCTCCACGAAATCCTTTGGTGTCCAGGTGAAATAAATCCTCAGCACAATTAATTTTGGAAGTTGCGTGCCTTTCAAAACTCAATCTGGCATCCGTTACACTCATGCCCAATCCGTCATCGACAATCTGGATCAAAGTCTTTCCTCCGTCTTTTACAATTAATTTTATGGTAGTAGCTCCTGCATCAATGGCGTTTTCCAGCAACTCTTTTACCACAGAAGCCGGGCGTTGAACTACTTCACCCGCGGCAATCTGATTGGCCACGTGGTCTGGCAAAAGTTGTATAATATCTGCCATTAGTTTGAATAGAAGATTGATAAATCAAAATCGATAATATACAGGAATATAAGGATAAGGATAGCGATTATAATTAGCATTCTTAATTTTAAGTTTCGATCGCCAGATTTCCTGATATCACCCATTGCATTGCTAAACTTTCCCTTTAAACCTCTAGGCGCATCTATGGTAGTGCGATATTTATCAAGTTTTGGCTGCATTTTAAATGGGCTACCCTCACCCTTGTCGTCATAATAACGGGGTGTATAATTGTATTTTCTATTTTTACGAAGTTTTGAAAATTTTCCCATATTCCTATGGTTCAAAGTTACTTAAAATCAAAAAAAATGAAGAGATAACCTTCCCAAAAATTGTTAACAGTTTACGGCATGCGCATTATTAAGATCACTTTTTACAATATAATCCAATTGTACCTAAATGTGAATAAAAGGAATAAGTATCAGCAGTAATTAGTTAAAGTAGTGCCATTTTAATTGCGGCAATTGCAGCTTCTGTTCCTTTATTTCCATACTTACCACCACTTCTGTCCTTTGCCTGTTGAAGATTATCATCAGTTAATACGCAAAAAATCACGGGGGTGTCGGTACTTACATTCAGGTCTTTTATTCCCTGGGCGGTGGCACTGCAAACAAAATCAAAGTGTTTGGTTTCTCCGCGTATTACACTGCCTATTGCAATAACGGCATCCGGATTATTTTGCTGTATCATTTTTTTACATCCAAATATCAACTCAAAACTACCCGGAACATTCCATCTTAAAATGTTTCCTTGTTTTACACCACAATCCAATAATGCGGTTTCAGCACCTTTAAAAAGTTCTTCCGTGATTTTTGAATTCCATTCTGAAACAACAATCCCAAACCGAAGAGCCTTTGCGTTTGAAATTGTTTTCTTGTCATAAACTGACAAATTTTTGTTGGACGTAGCCATTTACTTTTTGCTTTTAGCCATTCCTATAAAGGCATCTATGGTATTAGCTTCTTCCGAATTTGAAAATTCATCTTTAATTCTCTCGAAATACTGAAGTGCCTTATCATTCTGATTCAGCTCTGAAGCAGTTACTCCGGCCTTATAAAGAAATCTTGGCGTGGTATAATCATTTATATTGTGCGTAAATGCCAACTCATAATACTCTAACGCATCTGTGGTTTGTCCTAATTGCAAAAAGGCATCTCCAATTCCCCCCTTCGCCAGGGCACCCAGGATGGCATCATCTGAAGAAAAGTTTTCCAAATGCCTGATAGCATCTTCGTATTGATTCATGTTCAAATAAGCCATGCCCGCAGAATAATTTGCCAGGTTGGCCGCTTTTGTCCCTTTATATTCGTCGATAATATCCAGAAAACCATATTTACCTTCGGCTCCATTTAATGCTAAACCAAACAATGAATCCTTTGCGGTTGTATTGTTTATAGCCTGATCAAAATATTGTTGTGGATAAAAAAGTTCATTGGCAGCATTTGCCTCTTTTGGTTTCTGAATAAACTGATTATAAGAAAGATAGCCCAACACAGCTATAGCAATCACACCTATCAGGCCAAGGATATAATTTTGGTTTTTGGCCACCCATTGCTCAGATTTGGAAGCACTTTCATCCAAGCTGCTAAAAACCTCAGCTGTCGCACTATGCTTAGAATCAAATTCTCTTTCTTCGGCTTTGTTTTTAGGCTTGTAACCCCTTTTCTTATATGTTGCCATCTTTATATTTATTGGTCGCGCAAAAATAAAGTTTTTATCTAAAACCAAAAGCCAAATTATTCGTTATTTTTCGATAATTTGCACCTTCCATGTTTATTGCCAAATTATCTTCCCAATGTTTCTGAAGAATTTATCACTGGTTAACTACAAAAATTTTGAAGCGCAACAATATGAATTCGATTCCAAAACAAATTGTTTAGTTGGTGATAACGGTAAAGGAAAAACCAATGTGCTTGATGCTATTTACCACCTTGCATTTGGCAAAAGTTACTTTAATCCCATGGCCAGTCAGAATATAAGGCACGGAGAGGAATTTTTTATCATTGAAGGTACTTTTAAACTCAAAGACAGGAACGAAAAGATTGTTTGCAGCCTCAAAAAAGGCATGAAAAAGATCATAAAACGAAATAATAAAGTATATGATCGCTTATCTGATCATATTGGTCTATTACCTTTAGTTATTATTTCGCCTGCCGACAGAGATTTAATTCTTGAGGGAAGTGATATTAGAAGAAAATTTGTGGACAGTGTTATATCACAGTCAGATAAGGAGTATCTGCAAACACTTCTTAAATACAATAAAATAATTCAACAGCGTAATACCCTTCTGAAATATTTTGCAGCTAACCATTCATTTGACAAGGCAACGATTTCTGTTTATAACGAGCAGTTAAACGGCTATGGAACAAGCATTTTCCAAAAACGTGCGACTTTTATCGAAGATTTTATTCCTATTTTTAAAGAGCAATACCTGGCAATTTCCGGCGGTCATGAATTGGTTAACGTACATTATGAAAGCAAATTATTCGAACAAGATTTTTTATCGCTGCTTGAAAGCAATATTGAAAAAGACAGGGCATTACAATACACCTCCACAGGAATACATAAGGATGATCTTCGCTTTGAAATTGAAGATTATCCTATAAAAAAATTTGGTAGTCAGGGACAGCAAAAATCATTTTTAATCGCTTTAAAGTTTGCTCAGTTTCATTTTCTAAAGGCACATGCCGGAACTACCCCGATAATGCTATTGGATGATATCTTTGACAAATTGGATGAGAATAGAGTAAAACATATTATTACCTTAGTTGATAATGAAAATTTTGGACAAATATTTATTAGTGATACACATCCGGAGCGGACAGAAAATGTTGTGAAATCTATTCATCAATCATATAAAATTTTTAACTTGTAGTATGCGTAAGCCGGTAACTTTGCTACTGTTTTTAAGCTTTCTGGCATGTTCTGAAAAAATATCCGTTTCAGATTTAAATCATATCAACGGATATTGGGAAATTAAAGAAGTTCAATTTCCCGATGGAGAAAGCAAAGAATATGACGTAAATATGACTATTGATTATTTTGAATATAATAATATGAAAGGTTTTCGCAAGAAAGTACAACCCACATTTGATGGAACTTATATTACTTCCAATGATGCAACCTCATTCCAAATAAATGAAAGAGATGGTATTTTTTGGATGAGTTACCAGAATGACTTAAGTTCATGGGAAGAGCAAATAACTAAGATTACTACAACCAATATGGTTGTTAAAAATAAAGAAGGCCTGTATTATCATTACAGACGATTTCAGCCCATCAATGTTAAAGAGTAATGGCTAAAGAAAAAAACCTACATTCCCTGAGTGAAGCTTTGAATGCATTTATTAAAGAAAATAAGTTGCAGAAAGGTATAGATAAGGTTATGGTTAAGAAAGCCTGGGAGAAGATAATGGACAATGGAGTGAATAACTATACTACCGCAGTAGAGCTGCGCAATGATACGCTTTTTGTCTCACTTTCATCTTCTGTATTACGAGAAGAACTAAGTCATGGAAAATCCAAAATCATTGATATGATCAATGAAGAATTGAAAAAGGACCTAGTCAAAAATATTGTATTAAGGTAATTGGTAAGTTTTATTAATGGTTTTTTCGTACTATTCTCTTTAGTAAATTTCCCTGCCTGAAAAATGGAAACTTCCTTCTATAGCCGCATTTTCATCACTATCTGAACCGTGTATTGCATTCTCACCTATATCTTTAGCAAATAATTTTCGAATAGTTCCTTCAGCCGCTTCCGTAGGATTTGTAGCCCCTATTAATGCTCTAAAGTCATCTACTGCATTATCTTTCTCTAAAATAGCAGAAACAATAGGTCCTCTTGTCATAAACTGAATCAACTCACCAAAAAAGGGTCGGTCACTGTGAATGGCATAAAACTGCTGGGCATCACGCCTGCTCAACTGAGTATATTTCATAGCTATGATCTTGAAACCTGCAGATGTAATTTTTTCTAAAATGGCTCCAATATGTCCATTTTCAACTGCATCTGGTTTAATCATTGTAAAAGTTCTGTTAGCCGTCATTTATAAAATTTTGGGCAAAAATACATTTTCTAGCAGCAAACTACAACATTAATAATTCTGTCTTATCTCAAGAGGCACAATCCCTTCATTTTCAACAATTTGAAATTGAACTTCCTTTGTAATAAAATTCAACTTTACCAGTCCAAAACTCTCTTTAGCAATAACACTACCCAGTCGATACGGATTGGGTTCCCCGGAAAAATCTGAATAGCTGTGCGTAAGTCCGCTACTGGTAAATTCTATCAATGGGTAGGAAAGTCCCGGAATATTAATTTTAGAAAACTCAGAAATATGGCGGTCCCCTGAAAGAATAATTACCCCTTTGGCCTTAGAGTCAGCCAGTAATTGTTTAAATCTATCAACTTCATGGGGGAAATTTCCCCAACATTCAAAACCGTGCTCATTGGACAAGAACTGAATACTACTTACAACCAGATTAAAATCGGCTTCCGTATTGTTCAACTCATTGCTAAGCCATTTCCATTGTGTTTCTCCAAGAAGCGTGCCCTTACCATATTGGTTGGGCTTATAACGTTTCTCAGTGTCTATGTCCGGGGTTAATACTGTTCTAAAATATCGAGTATCTAGGACTATTATCTTTATTTTACCCAGACTTCCGCTATAGTTATAGGCAAAATAAACACCCTCCTGAGTTCGTCTCGGATGATTTGCCGGTACATCCATAAAATCTAAAAAAGCTTGTTGGCTTTGTTTTTTAGAAACATATTCTGTGCCTCCATCATTTAATCCATAGTCATGATCGTCCCAGGTTCCTATTACCTGCGTACTTTTTTTTAATTTTTTATAGCCCGAAACCTTATTTTGGGCACTATATAGTTGTCTTATTTCCGTTACATCTTCTGAGTCAGCGTAAATTATATCACCCCCCCAAATCCATAATAATGGATTAGCTTCTTTTATGTCATCCCACAAAAGATTTTCTAAGTTATGCTTATTACAAGAACCAAAAGCAATTGCAATTTCCGCATCCGGAACAGTTGTTTTAACCGATTTTTTTTGGGAGGCACAACCGTAGGCAAAAGCAAACACGATTACAATAACGAATGATTTATACATGAATCAAATGATTTAGCATACAAAAATAAACTTTTATAAAAAGGAATATTAGTCCGTCATGAGAATACTTTTAGACTCTATTTTAAAGCTGGTTAAATGAAGTATTCTACCGGCCCTTACCTTTGAAAATACCGGTATAGGGAATCTCCAATTTAATTGTATCTTTGCGCGCATGAATTCTGAGGATGTAAAGGCGATAAAAGCACTGCTTTCAAAGCCACTAAGAATAGTTATTGTGCCACATAAAAACCCTGATGGTGATGCTATTGGCTCTTCGCTGGGTTTATGGCATTATCTTAAGTCAATTGGACATGAAGTAAGGGTAATTGTCCCCAATGATTATCCCAAGTTCCTAAAATGGATGCCAGGTACTAACGAAGTCCTTAATTTCGAAAGAGATAACGCTGCCGCAGTTCAATACCTTAATAGCTCTGACCTTTGTTTTACACTGGATTTTAATCAACTCGGAAGAGTTGGACAGATGACGCCGATACTGGAAGGTTTGCAAGCCACTTATATAATGATAGACCATCATCAGGCTCCCGATAATTACGCCCAAATAACATATTCAGATTCTAAAATGAGTTCTACGTCTGAAATGGTTTTTAATTTTATTAATTCTCTGGGTGATGTAAACATGATTTCAAGTGAAATTGCTGATTGTTTGTATGCAGGAATTGTTACAGATACAGGCTCTTTTAAGTATTCGTCAACAACCAGTAAAACGCATCAGGTTGCAGCTGAGCTGATAAATAGAGGGGCAAATAATTTTGAAGTGCAAAATCAAATATTTGACACAAACACCCCTAGTAAGTTACAACTCCTGGGTTGTGCATTAAAAAACATGGTCATCCTAAAGGAATATAACACTGCATATACTAGTTTGAGTCAGGAAGAATTGGATGCCCATAATTATAAAAAAGGAGATACCGAAGGATTTGTAAATTATGGCCTTACCCTTCAGAATATTCTATTTGCTGTTATTTTTATTGAGAATAAAGAAGAAAGAATTATTAAGATTTCATTTCGTTCTGAAGGAAATTTCTCAGTTAATGAATTTGCCAGAAATCACTTTCATGGAGGTGGGCACACCAATGCGGCTGGAGGAAGAAGTGAAAGCAATATGGAGGGCACAATAAAACATTTCGAAACCTTATTGGAAAACTATAGAGACCAGCTTAGCAAATGAAGAACTTCCTTTATGTAATACCAATCATATGTCTTATAGCTTGTGGCGAACCTGAACCCAGGCGGCCCATTAAAACTCAGTCCGGAAGCCTTATTAATGCTTCTGTTCAAAGAAACATAGAGCTGTTAAACCAAGAGGAGCAGATTATTCAACAAATCATAGCAAATGATACTCTTCATCACTACCTGGCATCGGCCACAGGATCCTGGTACTTTTATAGTGCTATAAATGAGGAAAGTGATTACACTCCCCTTTCTGATGATTTGGTGACTCTTAATTACAATTTAGTTAGTCTTCAGAATGATACCATCTATTCAATGGAGGAAATAGGGACTATCCAGTATAAAGTAGATAAACAGGAATTATTTCCAGGCTTGCGCAGTAGCGTAAAACTTCTTAAAGAAAATGAAACGGCCACTTTCTTTTTTCCCTCTGCCATGGCATATGGCTATCACGGGGATGATAACAAAATTGGACCTAACGTAGCACTTAAGTCCACCATTAGCATTCTAAAAATTGATAAACAAAAAGAAAATCTTGATAATTAAACTCTTAAAAATGAAAAAATTAATAGGAATTGTTTTAATTGGTATATCGGCATTAACAAGCTGTACATCAAGCAAGTATCGGGATCTTGGAGATGGTTTATTCGCAGATTTAAATACCAGCCATGGAGACATCATTATAAAGCTCGAAATGGAAAAAACTCCTGTAACTGTGGCGAATTTCGTTTCCCTGGCAGAGGGTAACAATCCATTTGTAAGTGAAGAGTATAAAGACCGTAATTACTATGACGGTACAATTTTTCACAGAGTCATTAAAGGTTTTATGATTCAGGGAGGTGATCCTACTGGTACAGGTAGCGGTAACCCGGGGTATAGGTTTAAAGATGAATTCAATGATTCCCTTGTACATAATAAGGCAGGTATTCTTTCTATGGCTAATTCGGGGCCAAAAACCAATGGAAGTCAGTTTTTCATAACTCATAAAGAAACCCCTTTTCTCAATGGTAAACACAGTGTTTTTGGAGCGGTTGTATCTGGAATGGATGTTGTAGATTCCATTGCCAATGTAAAAACCTTCGCAGAACCGAACAAAAAGGACAAACCCGTCGTTGATGTAGTAATAAATTCCGTGTACATCGTTAGAAATGGAAAAGAAGCCAAGAATTTTGATGCTGTACAAGTGATGACAGATTATTTTGCAGAGGAAGAAGCTGTTATTGCGGCTATCGCCAAGGTTAAAACCGATTTCGCAGCGGAAGTTAAACAACAACAGGAACTTGCAAAAGAGCTACCGTCTGGTTTAAAAATCCTAACTCTACAAGAAGGAACTGGTGCTAACCCAAAGATTGGTGATAAAGTATTAGTGTATTATGCTGGCTGGCTGGAAGATGGAACTCTTTTCGACAGTAATTATGAAGAAGTTGCTATCAAATTTGATAAATTCGATGGAAGAAGAAAACAAGGAGGAGGTTATGAGCCCTTTCCCATGGATTACAGTCCCGATTCAAGGCTTGTAGCCGGTTTCAAAGAGGGTTTATTAGGTATGAAAATTGGAGACAAAATCAGGATATTTATTCCACCACATTTGGGTTATGGCGAACAAGGCGGAGGTCCAATCCCTCCAAACGCTGATCTCATTTTTGACTTGGAGATTATAGGTATAGCCGAGTAAAAAAAGGGCCCGAAAATTTTCGGGCCTTTTTTATTTAGGGTGTATTCTTTAAAATCTGTAATAGAAAGGTCCAAAACTTCTTTACTGAAGAGATACTTACTCTTTCATCCGGAGAATGCGCACCTTTAATAGTAGGCCCGAAACTTATCATATCTATTTCCGGGTAATTTTTTCCGAGAATACCACATTCCAATCCGGCATGACAGGCTACTACTTGTGGTTGTTCATTAAAAAGGATTTCATACTGATCTTTAAGCACTTCCAATATCTCAGAATTCGGATTTGGACTCCAACCTGGATATTCCCCAGTTAAAGTAACCTTACAATCTGCAAGCTCAAAAACGGATTTGAGAGAAGTAGCCAAATCAATTTTGGCGGTATTTACAGAAGATCTTGTTAGACATCCAATCCTAATCTTCCCGGATTTGACTTCAATTCTGGCAATGTTATTAGAAGTTTCCACCAAATCGGGAATTGCTGCACTCATTCCATAAACGCCGTTATGAGCTCCATATACAGCTCTTAAAATTTTATCCTGAGCGGTTTTTTCCATTATCTTTACCGGTATTTTAACTTTGTTCAGGCTAATATCCAGGTTGGTTTCAACAAAAGAATTCTCCCTTTTAATGTCCTCTACCCACTTGCTTATTTTAACTTCAAAATCTTCTTTTCGGTCTGCTTTTAAAACAACTGTGGCAAAACTCTCGCGAGGAATAGCATTCCTCAAACTTCCTCCATCAATTTGTGACACTCCAATACCGAATTCTTCTGTACTTTTAAACAAAAGGCGGTTCATTATTTTATTTGCATTCCCAAAACCTCGGTGTATATCCATACCACTATGTCCGCCGTGTAATCCTTTGACGCTTATGCTGTATGCAATCGACTCTTTTGGCACTGTTTGTTCCTCATAGGTTCTGCTTGCTGTAATATCTATCCCGCCGGCGCATCCAATATCTATTTCGTCATCTTCTTCAGTGTCTAAATTCAATAAAATCTTACCCTTGAGGACACCTCCTTTTAGTCCCATTGCCCCCGTCATACCAGTTTCTTCATCAATAGTGAACAAGGCTTCAAGAGGGGGATGTGGAATATCATGGCTTTCTAGTAGACTCATTATCGCTGCTACTCCCATCCCGTTATCTGCACCAAGAGTTGTTCCCCTGGCTCTAACCCAATCACCATCCACGTACATCTCAATTCCCTGAGTATCAAAATCAAAATCTGTAGAAGAATTTTTTTGATGAACCATGTCTAAATGAGATTGAAGTGTAAGTGTTTTACAATCTTCCATTCCAATCGATGCCTCTTTTCTGATAATAACATTGCCTACTTCATCTTTAAAGGTCTCTAATTGCAAAGACTTACCAAAATTCAGCATGAATTCAATTACTTTTTCTTCCTTCTTGGAAGGACGTGGTACGGCATTAAGTTTTGAGAAATTATTCCAGATTCTCTTTGGTTCTAATTGTTCTATTTCTTGGTTCATATTTTACTTTAAGAATCAAAAATACATATTGAAAATTAACCAAGCGAGATAATTGTTATTTTTGAATTCATGAATAATAGGTTGAAGAATGGAATTGCATTATCCATTATCCCGCAAATAATAATAGTCAAGTGTCTCGGGAGTTATCCGGAGCTTGTTGAAAATTATTACAGCAAAGGCCTGTATCCTCTTATTTCACACTTTTTTCGGATCGCATTTGGATGGCTTCCATTCTCCATTGGCGATCTAATTTACACCGTCCTAATAATACTTGCCATCTGGTATATAATTATCAAAAGAAATCAAATAAGAAAAAACCTGAAACTATTCTTTAGGGATATAGTTTTAATACTTTCCGTAGCCTACTTCACATTTCATCTCATGTGGGGCTTCAATTATTACCGTGTACCACTTTCTCAAACACTTGACCTAAAAGACACCTATACGACCAATGAATTGATATTGTTTACAGAAAAGCTCATAGAAAAGACAAATAAACTTCAGTATGAAGTAACTTCAGACACTTCACTAGCGGTAAATATCCCGTATAATCATAAGGAAATCTTTCAAAAGACCCTGGAGGGGTACACAAATCTCGGAATCAGGTATCCGTTTTTTAGTTACAAGAATCCAAGTTTAAAGAAATCTATTTTTAGTACTGCCCTTAGTTATATGGGATATGGCGGCTATCTTAATCCTTTTACAAATGAGGCTCAGGTGAATAATAAAATACCTAATTTCAGATTTCCGGTGATTACGGGACATGAAATAGGACATCAAGTTGGTTATTCTGCAGAAAACGAAGTTAATTTTATAGGATACCTCGTTACAGCCAATAATAAAGATATTTACTTTAAGTATTCTGCCGCAGCCTATGCACTTAGTTATTCATTAAGTGAAATAAAATTAAGAGATGAAGCTAAATTTCGTGAGTTATATTCCAGCTTAAACCGGGGTGTTCAAAAAAACTACGAAGAGTTGAATAAATTTTGGCTGGCCTATGAAAATCCTTTTGAGCCTGTGTTTAAGTCAATTTTTAATACATTTCTGAAAGCGAACAACCAGGAAGAAGGGATAAAAAGTTATAGACTTATTGTTACACTCTTGGTTACATATGATATAAAATATCCGTTTGAATGAGTACCATAGTCGATTTTTAGGTAATAAAGTGGATGCCTCTGATATTCTTAACTTTACCCCTGTATCCTTTCAACTATTTTAATACCAACCGGCATGCATTAAATAGGAACCCGGTTTTAAAGTTTCAGAAAGCGAAACATTCTCAAAATGCATAGTGTTTTTAACTACTTTTATTACTTTTCCCTCGTAGGCTTGCCAGGTAATCGATTTTGAAAATATGAAATTATTTATTTTCATCCAACCGGCTTATTCTATCCATTTAACCTTGTCTGACTTTTCCCTAATTCATCTATTTTTGTCTTATGAACAAAATTAAGCAGATTAGTAGTTTACAAAATCCTTTGGTTAAAAGAGTATTCCTGTTAAAGGAAAAATCACGTGAACGTAGAAATTCTGGCTTATTTGTATTAGAAGGACAGCGAGAATTTGAATTGGCATGTAAAGGCCGTTATACTATTCAGATTGTCTTTTTTTGCCCCAATATTATTTCTGAAGAAAAAGTAAGGCTAATTATTGCCCAGCTTGAGAAATCTCCAGAATTGGTAGAAGTGACACCGGAGATATACCAAAAAATAGCATATCGAGAAAGTACGGAGGGAATTGTTGCTATTGCCTGTTCAAAAAATCACAATCTAAATGATATTTCATTTAGGAATAAAAATCCATTAATATTGATTGCGGAAGCACCGGAAAAACCTGGAAATGTTGGTGCTTTATTAAGAACTGCGGATGCAGCTAAATTAGATGCTGTAATTATTGTAAATAGCAACGGTGATCTTTATAATCCAAATATAATCAGAGCCAGTGTTGGATGCCTTTTTTCAGTAAATATTGCAACTGGAAAAACTCAGGAGGTCATCAATTTTTTAAAAAAGAATAAAATAGCTATTTATTCAGCCACCTTGTCAGCTTCATGTAACTATACCGAGGTGGATTTTAAGAAACCTTGTGCCATTGCAGTAGGTACTGAGGCTACCGGACTTACATCAGAATGGTTGCAGGAATCCGATCAGAATATTATTATACCAATGCAAGGTGAGATAGATTCCATGAATGTTTCTGTATCGGCTGCAATTCTTATCTTTGAGGCTAAGCGGCAAAGAGAATTTCTTTAAGATTATAACCCCGATTGCCAGGTTCACTATTAAAAATTCAACCCTTTTTTAGTGCCCGCTTATTTAAATTTGTCACGTTTTTAATTGAATGATAAAAGTCTTCTATGAATAGTACTTTACTGTTTTATATAATAATAGTAATCATAGTGCTCCAATTCCTTATGGAAACTGTATTGGATTATCTCAATTCACGAAAATTTCAGGATCCTATTCCAGAAGAGTTGCAGGATGTCTTTGATAAGAAAGAATATTTAAAATCTCAGGCATATAAGAAAGATAACTACAAATTTGGCATTCTATCTTCTTCCTTTTCTCTTGTTCTTACTTTAGGATTTTTAATATTTGGTGGATTTGAATGGCTAGACTTACTCGTGCGAAATATTACTGAAAACCAAATTTTAATGGCTCTTTTATTTTTTGGTATCATTATGATAGGAAGTGATATTATTACAACGCCTTTTTCATATTATCAGACATTCGTGATAGAAGAAAAATATGGGTTCAATAAGTCTACTAGAAAGTTGTTTTTTATTGATAAAATTAAAGGCTGGTTAATGATGGCTATTTTAGGAGGAGGTATACTCTCAATGGTCATTTGGTTTTTTCAATTTGCTGGTATTAATTTTTGGATATATGCCCTTGGACTGATTGCCATATTCACGGTTTTTATGAACCTTTTTTACAGCAGGTTAATAGTACCTTTATTTAACAAACAAATTCCCCTGGAGGATGGATCGCTTAAGAGTAAAATTGAAAATTACACACGTAAGGTGGGATTTAAACTTCAAAATATCTTTGTTATAGACGGATCCAAGAGAAGTACTAAGGCTAACGCATATTTCGCCGGTTTTGGAAAAGAAAAAAGGGTAACACTTTATGATACGTTAATTCAGGATTTAGAGGAAGAAGAAATAGTAGCCGTACTTGCTCATGAAGTCGGGCATTATAAGCGGCACCATATTATTATAAATCTAACTATTTCAATACTTCTCACAGGAATTACACTGTTCATACTATCCCTTTTTATTAATAACCCCGAATTTTCATATGCTATAGGTGTAGCTAAACCTAGTTTTCATGCTGCTTTAATTTGTTTTGGAATCCTCTATAGTCCAATCTCCGAAATAACCGGTTTGGTGATGAACATTCTGTCCAGAAAATTTGAATTTGAGGCAGATGATTATGCCAAAAATACCTATGAAGCTTTGCCTTTAATCAACTCATTAAAAAAACTTTCAAAAAATAGCCTGAGCAATCTAACCCCGCATTCAGCCTATGTATTTTTGCACTATTCTCACCCACCCTTGATTCAAAGAATACGTAACCTTAAGGCATGATTTTTGTTGGTAAGTAGAAAAGATTGTGGTAAATTTATTTTATGAGTGTGGAAACGGACTTAGAGCAGGAGAACAAGCAAATTGCAAAGCAATACAAGGAATTACTTAGAATTAGTTATCAGGCATTAACTGCTAAAGATAAAAAACTAGTACGTTCTGCTTTTGACATAGCCGTTGATGCCCATAAGAATCAACGAAGAAAATCAGGAGAGGCCTATATTTTTCATCCTATAGCAGTAGCCAAGATAGTAGCTTCAGAAATTGGTCTCGATGCCGTATCTATTGCGGCAGCATTACTCCATGATGTTGTTGAAGATACCGACTATACATTAGATGATATTGAGCGAATGTTTGGTGAAACAATAGCTCGCATTGTGGACGGCCTTACGAAAATTGCTCATCTCAAAAAGGAGATGAACATATCCCAACAGGCAGAGAATTTTCGAAAAATGTTACTAACGTTGCATGATGATGTTCGGGTAATTATCATTAAGATAGCAGATAGATATCACAATATGCTTACTATGGACGCCATGCCAGAGCACAAGCAGGTGCAAATGGCCTCTGAAACGCTTTATATCTACGCTCCCCTGGCTCATAGAATTGGACTCTATAATATAAAAACAGAACTAGAGAATCTAAGTCTGAAATACACAGAGCCGGAAGTATACAATGATATTCAGGAAAAAATTGAGCAAACCAAAGAAGAACAACAGAATTATATTGATGAATTCTCCAATATTATTCGAGATTCTTTGGATAAAGAAGGTCTTGAATATCATATAAAAGGAAGGATGAAGTCGATCTATTCCATCAGAAAAAAAATGGTATCTCAGAATGTTGCTTTTGATGAAATCTATGACAAGTTTGCTATTCGCATCATTTATAAATCTGATACACAGAATGAGAAATTCATTGCCTGGAAAATATACTCTATTGTAACAGATCATTTTACGCCCAATCCAATACGTCTTCGCGATTGGATATCTTCTCCAAAATCAACAGGTTATGAAGCTCTGCATATTACTGTAATGGGCCCTGAAGGCAAATGGGTTGAGGTTCAGATACGGAGTCAGAGAATGCACGAAATAGCCGAGAAAGGCTATGCCGCTCACTTTAAATATAAACATGGAGCACAAAAAGAGCAGGGAATAGAGATGTGGCTCAACCGTTTGCAGGAAGCTCTGGAATCTTCTAATGGAAATGCCGTGGACTTTGTGGAGGAATTTAAATTAAATCTATATTCGAAAGAGATCTTTGTTTTTACACCAAAAGGTGAATTAAAATCATTACCAAAAGACGCCACCCCTTTGGATTTTGCTTTTAATATTCATACCGAAGTAGGAATGAGAACCCGGGGGGCGAAGGTAAATGGAAAGTTGGTACCTCTGAACACTACATTAAATAGCGGTGACCAAGTTGAGATCATTACATCAGAAAAAGCCAAACCCAATCAGAACTGGCTGGATTATGCTACTACAGCAAGAGCCAGAGCAAAAATTCGCTCGTCTTTGCGAGAAGAACAAAAAGAAATTGCTGAGGAAGGTAAGGAAACATTAAGACGTAAACTTAAGTCTCAAAAAATTAATATGAACGAGGATTCCATCAATAAGATGGTGGTTCACTTTAAGCTTAAGACCAGTTTGGATCTGTTCTATCGAGTAGGTATCGGAGTAATTGATAATCAGATGATCAAAGATTTTGCATCATCTTATAATAATGCATTTATCAGTTTTTTCAAAAATAAGATTCGGCGTAAACCAGTACAAGAAGATATTGATAAGGCCGAAATAACTTCCAAATATGATATGCTTGTATTTGGTAAGGAGGAGGAAAAATTAAATTACACTCTATCCAAATGCTGTAGTCCAATTCCCGGAGATGAAGTCTTTGGTTTTGTAAGTGTGGCTGAAGGTATAAAAGTTCACAAGAAAAACTGTCCAAATGCTATTTCTCTGCAATCTAACTATGCCTACAGGATTATCGGCGCCAAGTGGATTGATTCAAGCCAGGAAGAATTCACTTCAGAAATTAAACTGACAGGAATTGATAATTTAGGTCTGATGAACGAGATTACAGAAATTATTTCTGATAATATGCTTGTTAATATGCGGAATCTCAATTTTAGTACAGATGGAGGTACCTTTACAGGTAAAATTACGGTAGTAGTAAAAAATAAATCCATTCTCAAAAAACTTATCAATAATTTGAAGCGGTTAAACGGCATTGAAAAGGTGACTCGGGTATAGAGATTTCACAGAATTTTTTTGGCGCAATCTAGCGGTAATAAAATATCTATATTCGTATTTTTAGATGTACATTTGCCATTAAGATGATGACGTAATTATGGGGACCAATAAGGACCAAGAAATCGTTAAAAAAGTATTTACCGCCTTTTTGGAGGAAAATGGGCATAGAAAAACCCCCGAACGTTATGCAATCCTCCAGGAGATCTATGAAAGTGATGAACATTTTGATATAGAGTCGCTTTATATCAATATGAAGAATAAAAACTATCGGGTAAGCAGAGCAACGCTTTACAATACAATAGAACTTTTGCTGGATTGTAAGTTAGTCCGAAAGCACCAATTTGGTAAGAATCAGGCGCAGTACGAGAAGTCCTATTTTGACAGGCAGCATGATCATGTAATTCTGACGGATACCGGAGAAGTGGTTGAATTTTGTGACCCGCGAATACAATCAATAAAACAAACTATTGAAGAGGTATTCGATATTAAAATAAATAATCATTCGTTGTACTTCTACGGTACGAGAAACCACAAAGAAAAAGCTAATAAATAACCAATAAATTACCGCATGGCCGTAGATTTGCTACTGGGTCTTCAATGGGGAGACGAAGGAAAAGGAAAAATTGTTGATGTACTTACCAAAAACTATAATATTATAGCCAGGTTTCAGGGAGGCCCAAATGCGGGGCACACTTTGGAATTTGATGGCATAAAACACGTTTTACACACTATTCCTTCTGGTATATTTCATGACAATGCGATCAATGTTGTAGGTAACGGGGTAGTTATTGACCCGGTTATTTTTAAGAAAGAACTTGATAACCTTAACAAGTTTAATCTGGATATAAAATCCAAACTCCTAATTTCCAGGAAAGCTCATCTGATTTTACCTACCCACAGGTTGCTGGATGCAGCCTCGGAAGCCGCAAAAGGTAAAGCAAAAATAGGTTCAACTCTGAAGGGTATAGGACCTACTTACATGGACAAGACAGGACGAAATGGAATAAGAGTAGGAGATCTTGAACTAAATAACTGGAAGGAGAAATATCGTGCATTGGCTGATAAGCATGAATCCATGATAGACTTTCATAATGTAGATATACAATACGATCTTCAGGAATTGGAATCAGATTTCTTTAATGCTATAAAGGAATTAAAACAACTGACTTTTATCGATAGTGAGGAGTATCTTTACCAGGCTCAGAAAAGTGGAAAAAAAATCCTGGCTGAAGGAGCTCAGGGTTCCCTGCTGGATATCGATTTTGGAACGTATCCTTATGTTACTTCTTCAAATACAACCGCCGCAGGAGCATGTACGGGGCTTGGTGTACCTCCGGGGAACATAGGAGGCGTTTTTGGCATTTTTAAAGCATATACCACCCGTGTAGGAAGTGGACCTTTTCCAACAGAACTATTTGATAAAGTTGGCGCTACTATGGGAAGAGTGGGCAATGAATTTGGAGCTACTACAGGCAGGCCACGACGTTGTGGCTGGTTAGATCTTGTGGCTTTAAAATATGCAGTTAGGATTAATGGGGTTTCAGAATTAATGATGATGAAAGCAGATGTACTTAGTGGATTTAAAACAGTAAAAATCTGCATAGCATACAAATACAAAGGGGAAAAAGTAAATCACCTCCCTTATAATATTGAAGCAGAAAATATTGTTCCTATTTACAAAGAAATGAAAGGATGGGAAAAGGATCTTACCAAAATGACCAGCGCAGAGCAACTCCCGGAAACATTAATAGAATACATCGATTATCTTGAAGCGGAGTTAGAAATTCCGATTAAAATTGTATCCGTAGGCCCGGATCGTAAGCAAACTATTCACAGGTAATTACATATCAATAGAAATTAGTTGGCAACTCATTATATACCTGAAATACTAAAGCTCTCGAAAAAATCGGTTCATTACAGTTTAGCCATAACCTTCAGATAAAAAACATATTATCAAATAAGGTTTCAACTCCCAATCTGACCTGACCAGAACTTCAAAAAACAGAAGTTTCAGATGACTCTATAGAATTTTCCGGAAATTTGAACCTCTGGAGTCTATATTTAATTGGAATCAATGTTACGGATTCTTGCCTGTCTTATATTAAAAAAATCCCGTAATTATAGAGAGTTTACTTATGGAGGACCAGGGTTACCATTAACAATGCCAAGGCCTAACAGAAAGATAATTTAGACCTTGAAGTAGAAATAGGAATTTGGTCTAAATGAAATCCTAAAACAGTGCCAATACTAATGCTTCTCTTTTAAATTATCCTATTTTTGAACAAAAATTTGGGTCTTGATCAGATTAATACTACTTAATGTATTTCTTTTTTCCTTTTGCTTAGCTTCTGCTCAGGAACAGCCTGAGGAAGAAGTTAAACAGATTAATATCGTATACGGAGCGAATTTTACAAAAGACGAAGCTCAATTTCCCGGTGCATCTATATTTAGTAAAGATGAGAGGCAAGTTCAATTTGAACACCAGGGGGCAGATCTTTGGTGTGATATAGCTATATTCTATCAAAAAGAAAATAAATTGAAGGCAATTGGTAACATCCGATTGAAACAGGGTGATTCCATTCAAATGACTGGTGGAAAAATTAATTATGACGGTAACACCAGACTTGCCAAGGCCTGGGAAAAAGTAGTCTTAAAAAATACTGGTACTGGTACCGGTACCAGTTCTGGCATGACCCTTCGAACAGACACCCTCTACTTTGACCGTGAAAAACAGGAATCTTATTATACGAGCTCAGGTACTATTGTTGATTCTGCCAATACACTTACCAGTGAAATAGGAAGATACTTTATGGTACCTGAAAAATTTCAGTTCGTAGACAATGTACATATTTTAAATCCCGAATACACCATAGACTCCAAGCAATTAGATTATTATCAGAATTCTAAGAACGCCTATATGTACGGACCTTCCACCATAACAGGTAAGACCTATAAAATATACTGCGAACGAGGATTCTACGACACCAAAATAGAAAGTGGTTATGGTATAAAAAATACGAGAATAGATTACAATAACCGAATCATTGAAGGAGATAGTGTTTATTTTGACAAAGCTTCTCAATTTGCTTCGGCCACCAATAATATTGTTGTTACAGACACTGTCAATAATGGGGTAATTAGGGCCCACTATGCTGAGGTCTTTAAAGCTAAAGATTCTGTATTTGCTACTAAGCGGGCTGTATCCATAAGTTTGGTTGAACAGGATTCGCTCTATATGCATGGAGACACCTTACTTCTTACCGGGAAACCGGATAAACGAATTTTAAGGGCTTTCAGAAACGCTAAATTCTATAAAACTGATTTGAGTGGCAAATGTGATTCTATACACTTTGATCAATCTTCCGGAATAACCCAATTGATTAAAGAACCTGTTCTGTGGAATGTGGATAACCAAATGACCGGTGACAGTATCTATCTGATCTCCGATATGGAAACTGAAAAATTGGATTCATTAAAAGTAATAAATAACGCTTTTATAATCTCACTCGACAGCATAAGCATGGAAGGTTACAACCAGGCTAAAGGCAAAGATCTCTTCGGAAAGTTTATCGATAATTCACTAAAAATTGTGGACCTGGTTAAAAATACTGAAGTAATTTACTATATGTATAATGATGACGATGAACTCATCGGTATTAATAAAACAATTTGCAGTGAAATTAGGTTAACATTAGCTGAAAATGATATTGAGGATATTACTTTTTATACCAATCCGGATGGAGACATTTTTCCGGAAAAAGATCTTCCTTTAAGCAGTAGAAAACTCAAAGGGTTTTTATGGCGTGGTGATGAACGAATACTTAGCAAAGATGATATTTTTGATGAAGATGACAACAATATTGAATTAGGAAAGATAAATGGGGTTGATAATCCTCTTGATCTTGAAGAAGAGCAACAAGAGGAGGATGATCGTGAAAATGACTCTTCAAAAAAGTCGAAGCCTATTAAAGGTCTTATACCGAAAAAAGGACCCGCCCTTCAAAAAAAGGAATAGTTGCCATGCACGAAGATTTTTTCAGATATCAGGCTCAAACCACTCCCCATCCTCTGGCAATGGAAGTCTCTCATGCCAAGGGTAGTTATATTTATGACAAGCAGGGAAATGGTCACTTGGATTTTGTTGCAGGAGTATCAGTCTGCAGTTTGGGTCATTGCCATCCAAAAGTAGTTGAGGCGATAGTTGAACAAACCGGGAAATACATGCATGTCATGGTATATGGTGAATTCATACAGCAACCCGCAGTGCAGTTAAGTAAATATTTAGCCTCACTATTACCGGATAAACTCGAAACAACTTATCTCGTAAATTCCGGAACGGAGGCAATTGAAGGAGCAATAAAACTGGCAAGGCGCTTTACTGGTCGTTCTAAACTCATAGCTGCCAGGAATGCTTATCACGGAAGTACTTTAGGTAGCCTAAGTTTAATGAATTTTGAAGAACGAAAAGCTCCTTTTCGTCCACTAATACCGGATATCTCTTTTTTGGAATTTAATTCCGAAGATGATCTTTATAAAATCTCGATGGATACAGCGGCGGTCATACTGGAAACTATTCAAGGTGGTGCGGGATTTATTATGCCAAAAGAAGGGTATCTTAAAAAAGTGAAGGATCGTTGCGCAGAAGTGGGTGCCTTATTAATCCTTGATGAAATACAACCTGGATTTGGGCGTACTGGTAATTTATTTGCCTTTGAGCACTATCAATGCGTACCGGATATACTGGTTATGGGTAAGGGTATGGCTTCGGGTTTGCCTATTGGCGGATTTACGGCTTCGCATAAAATGATGAATTCTTTAAGTGATTCTCCTAAATTAGGCCATATAACGACCTTTGGAGGCAACCCTGTTATAGCCGCGGCTGCCATGGCAACACTCGAGGAATTAACCAATAGCAATCTTATTCCGGAAACTCTTGAAAAGGAAAAACATTTCAGATCCAGATTAAAACACCAATACATAAAAGAGATTAGAGGAAAGGGACTAATGCTGTCTCTTATCATGAAAAATAAAGAACTTGCCAATAAACTTATTCTTTCTTGTGCAAAAAAGAATTTAATTCTTTTTTGGCTGCTTTTTGAATCAAAAGGGGTTAGAATTACTCCTCCGATGACCATAAACGCAGAGGAAATTGACCGGGGTTGCGACATTATAATGCAAACTTTAAATGAGTTATAGCAATAATTTGTTAACTATTTTGTTAATAATATAGCCCTAAGTTGGAATTAAAGGTAGTTCCAAAAGACTATTTTTAAATCCATAGATTAACCAAGCACGTGCCTATGGCGTTAGATCCTAACGAAAGTCAAAATCAACCAATAACGAAGTTTGAGTCCATGTTGAAAACGGATGACGTTTATTTTTTTGACGCAGAAGATTTCGAAGACATAATTCATCACTATCTAAACAACGGTAAAATATCCCTAGCGAAGAAGGCTATTAAAATTGGTCTTAAACAACATCCGGGGGCCATGGATTTAAAGCTTTTGGATATAGAAGTCCTGGTATTTGAAAATAATTTGGAAGTTGCTGAGAAGCTGCTAGATGAGCTTCAATTGATGGATAGTACTAATGAAGAAATTTATATTCAGCGCGCTAATATCTATTCAAAAAAAGACAATCATGAAGCGGCAATAGACATGCTAAAAAAAGCTTTGGACCTATCTGAAGATAGTTTTGACATTTACTCATTATTGGGCATGGAATACTTGTTCATGGATAATTTTGAGAAGGCCAAAGATAATTTTATAAAATGTGTGTCTTTTGATGAACAGGATTATTCTTCCCTTTATAATGTAGTCTATTGTTTTGAATTTATGGAGGATTATGAAGGTGCTATAACTTTTTTGAACGATTTTCTTGAAAGAAATCCATATTGCCAGGTGGCCTGGCATCAACTGGGAAAACAATATTACACAAAAGAGATGCTACCCGAGGCTTTAGCGGCATTTGATTTTGCCATAATTGCAGACGATTCCTTTATAGGGGCTTATTTTGAAAAAGGAAAGGTCCTGGAAAAAATGGGAAAACACAACGAGGCAATTGAAAATTACGAAACAACAATAAAAATAGAAGATCCAACCTCACATGCTTACCTGAGGATTGGAAAATGTCATGAAAAACTAAACAACGACGAACTTGCAAAATTCTATTTCTACCAGACTGTACATGAGGATCCACTACTCGACAAAGGTTGGTTGGCAATTACTGATTTTTACTTTCGTAAGAAAAATTATGAAAGGGCCTTGTATTATGTAAATAAGGCGATAAATATTGATGGTGAAAATGCCTTATATTGGAAAAAATCCGCTAAAATTCATTACATCCTTCAAAATCTGGATGAAGCTGATTTTTCTTATAAACAAGCAGTAGATCTTGGAAATTATGAATTAGACACCTGGTTAAATTGGGCAGAAGTCGTTACAAAGAACAGTGATATTGATTCTGCTGTTCAAATTTTGATCCAGGGCCTTCAATTTTACCCTGAAGAAGCTGAAATAGAATATAGAATGACTGGCTTATATCTTATGTTAAGTAATTCTGAACAAGCAAGATTCAGATTTATTAACGCACTAAAATTAGACATCTCTAAACTCACTATTTTTGAAGAGACGTTCCCCGAATATTACAACTCTATTTGGACCCAAAACATAATTAGTAATATTAAAAAGGCTTACGAATAAAAGAACTATTTTTGTTTTTTTATTTTTTTAATGGGTCATCGCAATTTATTAAGTTATATTATTATTTCTCTTAAAGGAGTCGCCATGGGTGCTGCAGATGTAGTACCAGGTGTTTCTGGTGGTACGATAGCGTTTATTTCAGGGATTTACGAAGAACTTATTACCTCTATAAATAGCCTAAATTTTTCCCGGATTAAAATCTTACAAAAAGAGGGATTCATGCCCTTCTGGAGAGCTATCAATGGAAATTTTTTATTTGCTCTTTTTTTAGGCATTTTCATAAGTGTCTTTTCTTTAGCCAAGATGATTAGTTGGCTCTTAGTAAATCAGCCTGTATTGCTATGGTCCTTCTTTTTCGGACTCGTATTAGCCAGTATATTTTTTGTAGCCAGGGCTATTGAAAAATGGAATTTGGGAACAATTTTGGCCTTTGTTTTAGGAACAATAGTTGCCTATTATATTACAACACTTCCTGCTTCAGAAAACACCGCAAGCATGCCTTTCCTATTTCTTTCCGGAGCGCTTGCTGTTTGCGCTATGATCTTACCCGGAATTTCGGGTGCTTTCATATTGGTACTTCTCGGGTCCTATAAGACCATATTGGACGCTGTGCACCAAAAAGACTTTTATATTATTGCTACAGTTGCTACTGGGGCTATATTTGGCCTTTTAAGCTTTGCAAGACTTTTAAAATGGATGTTTGAAAATTACAAGAACACTACTTTGGCACTTTTAACAGGTTTTATATTGGGTTCATTAAGCAAAATATGGCCATGGAAAAGAGTTTTGGAGACAAAGACATTTGGCGACAAAGTAATACCTGTAAAGGAAATAAACATATCTCCTTTTCAATATGAAGGTGATAACCAGTTACACTTTGCCATCCTATTAGCTTTACTTGGATTTTGCGTTATTTTTATACTTGAAAGAATAGCTACAAAAAGTAAAAATTAAGTCCAATGCAGAAGCGAAGAACTTTACTTGATAAATTATTTCTGATTATTAAGGGATTGGGAATGGGTGCCGCGAATAAAGTTCCAGGTGTCTCAGGCGGTATTGTAGCCTTTGTTGCCGGCTTTTATGAAGAGTTTATCTATTCACTCCAAAAAATCAATCTAAAAGCTTTTAAATTGCTTTTTAATGGCAGATTTAAAAGTTTTTACCGTTACGTAAACGGACAATTTTTATCGCTACTGATATTTGGAATGTTAGTTAGCTATTTTAGCGTCTCCAAAATACTGGACTTTTTTCTTGACCGACAAGAATTGTTTGTTTGGGCTACTTTCTTTGGAATGATAATAGGCTCCATTTATTTCATTGCCAACGACTTTAAGCATTGGCATAGAGGAACCATTTCGGCTGGTCTGATAGGATTTATAGTGGGCATTTCCATTAGCTTTTTAAGCCCAGCCAAAGAAAATGACAATTTGTTATTTATCTTTCTCTGTGGTATTATAAGCGTTTCCGGAATGACCCTCCCCGGCTTATCAGGATCATTTATCTTAATATTATTGGGTAATTACGTATTGCTATTGGTAGATTCTGTAAATTCCTTATACGATACTATGGCTGAAATGATAAAAGGTGATTTTAGCTTCTTAGAGAACCAAATGCGGTTAAGAACTTTGAAAATTCTTGCCGTATTTACAATGGGATCTGCAACAGGTTTGGTTACGCTATCCCATCTCCTGGGATATGTATTAAAGCACTACAAACATATCACTTCTGCAGTTATAATAGGGTTTATTACCGGTTCTCTGGGTGTGGTATGGCCGTGGAAAAATGCTATTTATGTTAAAGATGAAGCCGGAAAAATAGCTATCGATTCAAATGGTGATAAGATAATAATGAACTATGAAAGATATATTCCGGATTTTAACATTGGCGAAACCTGGTGGGCAATCATGTTTATAGTGTTGGGAATTGGCCTGTTAATAGGGTTGGAAAAATATGGCAAAAACAGAGCAAAAAATACATAGTTTTGGACTAATAGGAAAGAATATTTCCTATTCTTTCTCTAAAACATATTTTAATAACAAGTTCACTTCAATGAACCTGGTGAACCATAGCTATGAAAATTTTGACCTCTCCAAAATAGAGAAATTTCCTGCTCTAATAAAAAAACATAACACGCTAAAAGGTTTAAATGTTACAATCCCGTATAAAGAGGCGATAATTCCCTATTTGGATAGTTTAAATAAAAAAGCGGAGCGCATCGGAGCTGTGAACACAATAAAATTTAAAAAGGACGGTCTCAAAGGATATAACACAGATGTTTACGGTTTCAAAAAATCTTTCGAACCATTATTAAAAAAATCCCACAATAAAGCTTTGATTCTCGGCACGGGCGGTGCCTCTAAAGCTGTTGCATTTGTTTTAAAAGAATTAGGTATCTCGTTCAAATACGTTTCAAGAAACCCAACAGGAAATCAGATCGGCTATACAGAATTAAATAAGAAAATTATTAGTTCGTACACCGTGCTTATTAATTGTACCCCATTAGGTACTTTCCCCGATACTGATGCCAAACCAAATATTCCATATGAATTTCTTAATTCAAACCATTTACTTTTTGATCTTATCTATAATCCTGTAAAAACTGCATTTCTATTATCAGGAGAACGTAAAGGTGCAAATATTTGTAATGGCTCAAAGATGCTGGAGCTACAGGCCGAAAAAGCCTGGCAAATATGGAATTCCTAATATTCTGAACCTGAAGTTTTGTAAGTAGACAAACCTCATAACAATTGGCGTATTAATTGATGCATAAAAGTAGTTTGATTACCTTTGTAATTATAAATGCTGTTAGTATCTTACAATGGAGGATCTAACAAATCCACAGAAACATTAAATAAAATGTTGGAAAATAAAGACCATAAACTACAGGATAATGTAGAGGGAGAAGTAAATTCAGAAACTACTGAATCTAAACAGGAATCAGAGCAAGGCACTGAACCAGAAAATAAATCCCAGGAAGTAATAACAGCCGATAATGATGAAACTGTTAAAGAGGACGTCCATGAAGAAATAAATGAATCTAACGCGGAAGACGCCGAAGACAAAGACAATCATCGGAGGCATCATATTCCAAGCCCAGATTATCACGCCATGTCTATGGAAAATCTGGTTGGGGAATTACAGAGATTGGTTCGAAATGAGAAAGTGCAGGCCATTAAAAAACATGTCGATGGCATAAAATACGAATTTGACTTAAAATTTCTTGATTTTTTAGAGCATAAAAAAGAAGATTTTATAGCCAAGGGTGGTAACGAAATTGACTTCAGATATAATTCTGTTACCAAACGGCAATTTAACGAGGTCTATTCTGAATACCGTGATAAAAGAAATACATACTATAAAAGTCTGGAGCAAAATCTAAACGAAAACCTTGCAAACAGACTGGAAATTATTGCTGAGCTTAAGGGGCTCGTGAATGTTGAAGAAGATATTAACACCACCTACAGGAATTTTAAAGACATTCTGGAAAGATGGCGAAATGCAGGACCAATCCCAAGAAATAACTACAATGATGTATGGAGAACATACCATCACCATATTGAGATTTTTTACGACTTCCTACATCTTAACAGGGAATTAAGAGACCTGGATTTTAAGCATAATTTAGAGGAAAAGTTAAAACTAGTTAAATGTGCTGAAGCCCTGGCAGAAGAAGAGGACCTCAATAAAGCGTTTAGGGAATTACAAACACTTCATAAGGTTTGGAAAGAAGATATAGGGCCGGTTGATAAAAAACATCGAGAAGAAATTTGGGAACGCTTTAGTAATGCTACCAAAGCCATGCACCAAAGGAGACAGAATTATTTTAAGGATCTTGACAAAGTGTATGAAAAAAACTTGGAAAAGAAAAAAAGCACTATTCAAAAGATTGTCGAAATAGGGTCTCATATGGCCAGCCATCATAAAGACTTGCAACAACAAATAAGAGATATAGAGGAACAACGAGAAATTTTCTTTAAGGCCGGTAAAGTACCTCAGAATGTAAATGAACAAACCTGGGCAGATTTTAAAGAAGCTGTTCGAGGGTTTAACAGAAATAAAAACGCCTACTATAAAAAACTTAAAAAAAATCAGCAGGATAATCTCGACAAGAAAAGAGACCTTCTCGGCTTAGCAGAAACATTAAAGGAAAGTGAAGACTGGGATAAGACAACCTCTGAAATGAAAAGAATTCAGAGGGAATGGAAAACTATTGGGCATGTGCCCCGAAAATATTCCGATAAGATTTGGAATGATTTCAAAAATGCCTGCAATCATTATTTTGACAGGTTGCATGCCATAAAAAATAAAGCTCATACGGAAGAGTCTGCAAATTTTGATAATAAATTCGCTTGTCTGGAAAAACTTAAAGCATTTGAACTGAGTGGTGATAAAGAAAAAGATTTGACCACAGTGAAGTCTTTTATTGAAGAATGGAAGTCCTATGGCAGGGTTCCTTTTAATAAAAAGAATATAAATGTGAAGTTTAACACCATTCTGGATGCTATTTTAAGAAAGCTTGATGTTAGTAGACAAGAATCGGAGCTAATGAAATATGGGGACAAGCTTAAAAAACTTGCAAACGCAGATGATGAAAGAGCCCTATTGAATGAGCGAACATTCATCCGAAGAAAGATAGATGAAAGCTTAAATGAAATTCGCCAATTAGAAAACAATTTACTATTCTTCTCAAATACTTCAGGAGACAATCCTCTTGTTAAAGATGTTGTAAAGAACATAGACCGTCAGAAAGAAACCTTGGCAACTTGGAAAGCCAAGTTGAAAAATCTGAACATTATGCAACATAATCTTAACAAAGAAGAAATTCAGGCAAATGAAGATCCCGACAGTTCATTGGATGAATAAGACATTTGTATGAAATATCCTCCATATAATTACTCATCATTATTCGTGAAAAATTAAAAAAGTGGCATTATTTATCTTCTGGGTTAATTAATTTAAAACTCTTTTATTTTTATATTTCTTAAATTGGATTCTGCCAGTTTCAGGGGCCTGAACTGCAATATAAACCTCAGATAATTCATCGTTGTAAATATCCTTTGGAAGTTTACGATTAATCAAGGTAAGGATTTGGTTACTTTTACAAGTAATTTTATGGCTATACCAACTTCCTGGAGTTTATGAATATACCGAATAATTTGAGCTAAAATTGAGAAGAAATGGACTTTATTAATGATACACTCCACTGGTGCAAAGGAGAAATTTTTGAGGGTAAAATGAGCCTCTTATTTGGACTGTTCATTCTACTAATAAGCCTGGCTTATTATAAATGGGGAAGTACCCCGGGAGCCAGAGCCATGTTTTTGCCTTTACTTGTAATTGCCATCCTGACCATAAGTGCAGGAATCTACCTCGTAAGTACAAACCAGAAACGAATGCCTAGATATGAAATACAGTTTAAAGAAAATCCACAACAGTTTTTAGAAAGCGAAAAAAAACGGACAGCAGATTTTATTAGATGGTATCCAATTACACAAAAAATATTTTTTGGTATTATGATCCTGGGTATGCTTTTTTTGCTGTTGTCACATGCCCCAAATATCCGAGCAATTGGTATTGCATTAATGCTTTTATCATTTTATGTATTTGTGCTGGACCATTTTTCTGAAGAAAGGGCTACTTTCTATTATTCCAAAATTGTTGAACATTCCCTTAATTAAAAGTATCTTGCTTTCTTTTATAGAGCATGCGAATTCCTTTAATTGTTTTCTTTATGTTTATAGGCATTGGATCTGTGGCCCAGGATCCTTCCCGTTTTCAGGAAGAAGTTCTGGCAATTCAAGAGAAATACGAGGCACTGTGGGACAGCACCAAAGAGACTATAGTTTTTACAGGTAGTTCTAGTATACGAACTTGGAAAAACCTACAGGAAATTTTTCCTGAATACCAGATAGTTAATTCGGGTTTTGGTGGCTCTCAGGCAACTGATTTATTAGCGTATACAGATGAATTAATATTACAATACAATCCGAAAAAAGTTTTTATATATGAGGGAGATAATGATTTAAATGATCATAAAAAACCTAAGAAAATTATTTATGTGACTAAAGAAATAATTACCAAAATAAGGAATTATAATCCTGGTACACGGATTGTTATTATTTCTGCCAAACCCAGTTTGGCCCGCTGGCATCTAAAAAGAAAATATAAGAGCCTAAATCGCAGGTTTAATCGTTTGTGTAAAAAAGAACAAGATCTGGATTATGCCAATATTTGGGATATCATGCTTGATGGAAAGAAATTACGACAAGATATATTCATTGATGACGGTCTCCACCTTAATTCTAAAGGATATGAGTTATGGGATCAGATAATTAGTAATTATGTTCAATAAAAATTGTGATAATGATAAATTCAACTCTTTTAAAATCGTTTGTACTCCTTTTTGTAATTGCTTTGTTTATTGGATGTCAAGAGCATAAGATGAAAGAAATAGTATTTCCTCCGACAGACCTGAGTTTAGAAAATCTGATTCCAAAACCACTGAAGATAGTTCCTACCCATGACGCCTTTGGCTTAGATCATACTACCGCGATCTACACTTCACAAACCGACAATAGTTTTGAAGAGGTAGGCTCCTTTCTTGCCGATAAAATAAAATCGAAAACGAATTTAAGGCTAGCCGTAAACAAAACAGATGCCGGACAGGTTGACCGAATGATCTTTATAAATCAATCTGAAAGCGACGAACTTGAAGGTCCGGAAGCCTACCAATTATATATTTCTAAAGATTCAATTATACTTAATGCAAAAACATCTGAAGGGGCATTTCGCGGAGTACAGACCCTTAGACAACTCATCCCGGAAACAAGCAATGATACAATTGCCGAAATGCCATTATGGCCCATCCCGACAGGAAAAATTTTAGATAAACCTAATTTTGAATACAGGGGTTCCATGTTAGATGTTGCACGACATTTCTTTAGCGTTAATGATGTAAAAAAATATATTGATCTTCTCGCCTACTATAAGATAAATGCGCTGCATCTGCATCTGACAGATGACCAGGGCTGGCGGATAGAAATCAAATCATGGCCAAAGCTAACCGAAGTTGGGGGTAGTACAGAAGTTGGTGGAGAAGCAGGCGGTTTCTTTACACAGGAAGATTATAAGGATATCGTGGCCTATGCACAGCAAAGATATATGATGATAATTCCTGAAATTGATATGCCCGGACATACTAATGCGGCTTCAGTCTCTTATCCCATTCTAAATGGAAATGGAAAAACTCCGAAATTGTATGAGGGAACTAAGGTGGGATTTAGCACTTTTGACACCAGAAAGGATACGGTTTATACTTTTATTGATGATGTGGTGCGTGAGATCTCTGCTATTACCCCAGGCCCATATTTCCATATCGGAGGGGATGAAAGCCATGTGACCAAAAAGAACGACTATAACTTCTTTGTCAATAAAGTAGAAAAGATTGTTCAAAAGTATGGTAAGCAAATGATTGGATGGGATGAAGTGGCAACTGCAGATCTGGATAGCACATCTATTGCACAGTTCTGGGACAGCCAGAAAAATGCCATGGAAGCTTCTCGAAAAGGAATGAGGGTAATTATTTCACCTGCAAAAAAAGCATATTTGGATATGGAATATGATACCCTTTCCAAACATGGACTCCATTGGGCAGCATATATTCCTGTTGATACGGCATATATATGGTCTCCAGAGAGTTATGCTGGTATTCCAAAAGAAAACATTTTAGGTGTTGAGGCTCCTCTTTGGTCCGAAACTATAAGCAATATTGATGAATTAGAATATCTGGCATTTCCAAGGGTTATCGGGTATTCTGAACTGAGCTGGAGTACTGAAGAAAACCGAAATTGGGAAAATTTCAAGGTACGCCTGGCCAATCAGGCTCCATATATGGATCGAATGGATGTAAAATTTTACCCATCCAAATTAATTGATTGGAAGGAAAGTAGATTTACTTATAAAACCATTCCAAAGGACTAGTTTTAAAATAAACTATTCTTCCTCGTCTGCCTTATCAGCATCTTCAGAAGATGCCGTAAAATCTGTAATTCCATGATCGTGTAAAATATTATACCATTGAATAACTTTCTTGATATCGCTTACATAGACCTTGTCCTCATCGTAATTAGGCAATATTTCAAAAAAATATTCCTCAAGGCTTAATTTATCATCTTTATGCTTAACGGAGGTTTTACTTCCTTTTTCCTTGATTTGAATTTTTTGAAATACGGCTCTTAGCGGAAGTTCTTCCTCTAAAGTATAAATAGCAATTTCAGATAGCACACTCACATTACTGCTCATTCCCACAGTAATTTTTTTATTATCCAGTAAGGATTCCGCTACAAGACCTGTTCTGGTTTGGGTAAGCAATCTATAAAGCCCCGGTCTCCCTCCAATTGATAGTATTTTATCTAAACTCATAAATATTTTTAAAACAATAAATATTAAACTCTATTAAATAAATCTTCCAGTTTAGCGTACTTTTTTCAAGTCAGGAAAACGCATTTTATACTCCACATTAATTTTACCTTTTGAGATATTAGTAAGCTTGCCTTTCAGCAGCCTTTTTTTTAGGCTGGAGAGCTTATCCGTAAAGAGAATTCCCTCTATATGGTCGTATTCATGTTGTATAACTCTGGCCAAAAGTCCATCATAAGTCTCTTTATGAGGATTGAAATTCTCATCCAAATAGCTAATTTCAATAGTATCCAGGCGGGTAACATCCTCACGGATATCAGGAATGCTAAGGCAACCTTCATTAAAAGCCCAATTAGACCCGGTCTCCTCCTCAATTTTGGGATTAATAAATACTCTTTTAAAATTTTTTAGAGCGTCCTGTTCTTCCGGAGATAATTCATCATCATCTGCAAAAGGTCCTGTATCTACAATAAATAATCGAATTGGCAGTCCAATTTGTGGAGCAGCCAATCCTACACCATTTGCCTTATACATTGTTTCCCACATATTGGCGATTATTTCCTTTATTCGGGGGTAGTCTTTTTTTATAGATTTCCCTATTTTTCTTAAAATAGGATCCCCGTATGCTAAAATAGATAAGGTCATTCTACTATATTCTGTTTAAATATGACTGTAAAATCAGGGTTGCGCTTATTTCGTCTATCAATTCTTTATTCTGACGTTGCTTTTTTTTAAGCCCTGATTCGACCATGGTTTGAAAAGCAACTTTTGATGTAAATCTCTCATCTTGCCGATCAATTGGAATTAATGGAAAATAAGTCTTTAGCTTTTTCAAAAATATCTGAATTGATGCTTCTGATTCAGATGATGTATTATCCCATCGTTTGGGTTCTCCAACAACTATCACTGCAATATTTTCTTTGGCCGAATAATCTTTCAGATACTGCAAAAGATCTTTGGTGTTAACGGTAGTTAAACCAGAGGCAATAAGCTGCAACTCATCAGTAACTGCTATCCCAGTTCGTTGTTTCCCAAAATCTAGTGCAATAATTCTTGCCAAATCAATCTTTTTGGCAAAAATAAGGGATAATTTGTTACGCCTATAAAAATTAAAGATTTATTAATAGTTACCTATTATCTTTGCCCAAATTATTCTTACAATATGAATGCACTCCGAAATACAATTGAAAATGTCTGGGAAAATCGAGAACTCCTGAAAGAAACTAAAACACAAGATGCTATAAAGGAGGTGATTCAATTAATTGATGATGGAAAATTACGATGTGCTGAACCTGTAAAGGGAGATTGGCAGATAAATGAATGGGTTAAAAAAGCAGTTGTACTTTACTTCCCAATTCAAAAAATGGAAACTCTGGAAGCAGGGATTTTTGAATACCACGATAAGATTCCGCTTAAGAGAGGCTACAAGGAAAAGGGGATTCGCGTAGTTCCACACGCTGTAGCCAGACATGGTGCCTACATTTCAAAAGGCACAATCCTCATGCCTAGTTATGTAAATATTGGTGCCTATGTAGATGAAGGCACTATGGTTGATACCTGGGCCACCGTTGGGAGCTGTGCGCAAATTGGTAAAAACGTACATTTAAGTGGAGGTGTTGGTATAGGAGGGGTTTTAGAGCCCTTACAGGCTGCCCCTGTTATAATTGAAGACAATGCCTTTATTGGTAGCAGATGTATTGTCGTTGAAGGAGTAAGAGTTGAGCAGGAGGCAGTTTTAGGAGCAAATGTTGTTTTAACTGCTTCCACAAAAATTATTGATGTCACCGGTGTCACTCCCGTAGAGCGAAAAGGTTTGGTCCCTGCAAGATCTGTAGTAATTCCCGGTAGTTATACGAAGAAATTTCCTGCGGGAGATTTTCAGGTTCCCTGTGCTCTTATTATTGGTGTTCGCAAAGCGAGCACAAACAAAAAAACTTCCTTAAATGAAGCTCTCAGGGAGTATAACGTAGCTGTATAATTTTTTCAAAAATAATGTTTGGGATAATATTTTCTCTAATTTATAGTTATAACTTTGTTAATAGTTTAGGAATAATACCTACATATCATTTTTTAAATGAAGAGTTCTAAGGAGAAAGTATCAGCTTTAATTATTACTTATAATGAAATTGGTTACATAGAAAATTGCATCCAATCTATAGATTTTGCCGATGAAATAATCGTAGTTGATTCTTTTAGTACAGATGGAACTTATGAATATTTAGCCAATCTGGATAATGTAAAGGTAATTCAACATCCTTTTGATAACTTTACCTTACAAAAATCATTTGCCTTAAAACAGGCTTCAAATGATTGGGTTCTCTTTATAGATGCAGATGAGGTTGTTTCCGAAAATCTTAAATATGAGATTTTAAAAACACTAAATTCCAACCCTGAACATTCAGCATACTGGTTTTATAGGAAGTTTATGTTCCAGGATAGACGGCTACTCTTTAGCGGATGGCAAACAGATAAGAACTATCGTCTGTTTAGAAAGAGTAGAGTTAAATTTTCTGAAGAAAAATTGGTACATGAGACCTTGAATGTTAATGGGTCTTCGGGAATCTTTAATGAAAAACTCATTCATTATTGCTACAAAAATTTTGAGGAATATAAGGAGAAAATGATAAGCTATGGTCGATTAAAGGCTAAAGAGTCATTTTTCAAAGAGAATAGATTCAATTATTTTTACATGGTCCTTAAGCCAAGTTGGAAATTTTTACATCGATATATCCTTCGATTAGGCCTACTTGATGGGAAAAAAGGCATTATAATCTGCTATCTTGATGCACTTGGGGTTCTAGAACGTTATCGAGAATTAAAGAGATTGGAGAATACTAATGACCTTGCTTATTATTTGGTTATGCCAGAATAAGTCCAGATACTCTTCTTTTCTCTTAATTCATTTAAGTCCAAATTCTCTTCTTTTCTCTTACTTCATTACTTATAAACAGAAAGGTATAATTGTGAACCAGGCAATTATGATTAATTTATTTGCCAATTTGAGGTATTATCTTTACTTATTTTAGCGCTAAGTTATAGTGAAACTCTTCTAATTTTACAAGATCATATTCACATTTTATTTACTTTGCAGATATCTTTGCTTTATTGAACTTAATGCCCTTTTCATGCGCATAAAGCCTGCATTAATTTGGAAAGCATATTGGATATGGTATGCAAAAAACTACATTTGTAATAATGGTGAAAATAAATAATCTTAAATGAGTGCGGTAAGTGTAATAGTTAGTACTTACAGCCAACCTGAACTGTTGGAAAAGGTTCTTTGGGGTTTCAATTGCCAGACTTTTATGGATTTCGAACTGATCATTGCCGACCAGGGATCAGTGGCCCAAACTAAAGAATTGATTAATAAAATAGAGCCTAGCGTATTCTTTGCGATAAATCATATTTGGCATGAAAATGAAGGCTTTCAGAAAAACAAAATACTAAATAAGGCCATTTTATCATCCAATTCGGATTACATAATTCTCACAGAAGGTGACTGTATTCCCAGAGAGGATTTTGTTCAGGTTCACTATATAAATAAGGAACCCTCAACATTTATTTCGGGAGTCCATTATTTGTTGCCTTTGAATATATCTAAGACTTTAACGCTAAAGGATATAGAAGAACAAAATTGCTTCAAAATCGACTGGCTTAAAGAGCAAGGAATAAAAAAATCACTCAAAAATCCAAACCCTGGTTCAAAAAGGCTTATTACAAAGGCACTTAATACTTTAAAACCTGCAAAGTACAATTGGAACAGGCACAATTCTTCGGGATGGAAAAGAGATATTCTTAAAGTTAATGGTTTTGAAGAAGGTATACGATATAAAGGTGAAGACAGGGTACTTGAAAAACGTTTACACAATTATGGTATTAAGTTTAAGCAACTTCGATATAGTTCCGTCTGTATACAATTAGATCATAAAAGCAGGTATAAAACGCATGAAGTTGTAAGGGAGAATGCAATAAACATGAAGTTTCTTGTTATTCAACAAAAAATGATAGGGGATGTATTAGCAAGTACCCTTATTTGCCGCACTTTAAAACATTTATTCCCTGAATGTACTGTACATTATGTTGCAAATGAAAATACGCTAGCGGTATTGAATAACAATCCAGATATAGACCATATCATCGTTTTTAAACAAGAATTTAGCGAAAATAAAAAGGCCCTTTATTCATTTTTAAAATCGATCCGAACGCAATCTTACGATGTAGTTATAGATGCTTATGGGAAATTGGAAAGCAACCTAATTTCTATTTTTGCCCAATCGCAACGCAAAATTGCTCACTACAGATGGTACACTTCCTGGATATATACTGATACGGTAATAGAAAGCCAAATAGCTGATAACAACAATTCACTTGCTAACAAAATCAGATTGCAATTACTTAGTCCTATCTCATCAGAATTTGATGATTATTCCATCTCTCCTAAATTATATCTTAGCCAGGAAGAAATTGATTTAGCCAAATACAAAGTTGAGGAATTAAAAAGAAATTCTAATCAGAAACTGATCATGATAAGTATTTTGGGTAGTAGTGCCTTAAAAACTTACCCCCCTGAATATATGTCCAAAGTTGTTGACATAATTTGTTCAAAAACTGACGGCATAGTACTTTTTAATTATTTACCAAATCAAAGAGATGAGGCAAGGGCCATTTATGAGCAGTGTAACGAAGTCTCTAAATCATTAATAAATTTTGACTTTTACGCAAATTCTTTAAGGGAGTTTATTCTGATACTTTCACAGTGTGATGCCCTAATTGGGAATGAAGGAGGGGCAGCTAATATGGCCAAAGCACTAAGGGTGCCCACATTTTGCCTCTTTAGTCCTTTTATTGTTAAAGAGGCGTGGCATGATAGTTCATCTGAGTTGAATATTGCAATCCATCTAAATGACTATCATCCGGAATTATTTGTAAATATGACCAAAAAGAAAATTAAAAAAGTAATACGATCCCTCTACGCTTATTTTATACCTGTCCTTTTTGAGGAACAATTACATCTTTTTCTAAATAAGTATTGCAATAGTGCTTTAATAGATAATTCGTTAAATGAGAAGTACTAAGTTAGATTTGGCCATAATCATAATCAATTACAATTCTTCTGAGTTTTCCAAAAAATGTATCCAAAGTGTTTTGGAAAATACAACAAACACAATTTCCTACCAAATCATTATTGTAGATAATGCCTCCAAAAATAAGGATCATGAGGCATTGAAAAACTTTATTTCTGACCTAAAAAACACCAAGGTAAGTCTTTACAGAAGCAGAATAAATACTGGTTTTGGCGGTGGTAACATGTATGGGGTCCAGTTTGCCAATGCAAACTACTACCTATTCTTAAACAACGACACTATACTCATAAAAGATCCTGTAAAAATATGTTTTGATTTTATGGAAAAAACAGAGGATGCAGCATTATGCGGGCCTCAAATTTTTAATGAGTACCAAAAAAAAGAAGTTAGTTTTGATCATTTCACTTCTATTGGAAGGGAAATTTTTGGCAAAAAAATGTTAGAAATTGTTTTTCCAAGAACCAAGCCTAACAGGCGAAAACAATATACAAAGCCATTATCAGTTGATTATGTAAATGGTAGCTTTATGTTCTTTAGGTCTAAGGATTTTGATTCCGTAGGGGGATTTGATACAAATATTTTCCTTTATTTTGAAGAGAGTGATATATGTTATAGGCTAAAGAAGAAAAATAGAAAAACATATTTTGTTCCCTCTGCTTCTTACCTTCATTATCAAGGTATGAGTATTCAAAAAACTGCATGGAATATTAGAACAAAAATTGAGCTTAAAACGTCCATGTTTTATGTTATAAGAAAGAATTACGGGTATTTGCATTATCAAATTCTAAGAGTATTTTTTATTTTGCGTTATGGTCTGGTTTCTATTGTAAAACCTAAATATTTTAAATTATTCCATCGTATATTAATTGGACTTCCCATGGGAAAATCATTAAAACATGAACAAAGCATTCTCTGACAAAATAAAATTCAACAACTTGGGAATTAGAACCCAAAGATTTCAATTTACCATGCAATGTTAAAACTCGAAGTGGATAATGCGATTGATATTTTAAATGAGGGTGGACTTATTCTTTATCCTACAGATACGGTTTGGGGTATTGGCTGTGATGCAACAAATAAGAGCGCGGTGGAGAAAATATACAAACTCAAAAAAAGGTCTGATAAAAAAACAATGATCTGCCTGGTATCTAATCAGTTTATGCTGGAAAAGTATTTAGAAAAAGTTCCTGAACCGGCCTATGATATCATGAATCTATCTGAAAGACCGGTTACTATTATTTATGATAACCCAAAAGGTATGGCTCGGAATCTTATTGCGGAGGATAACACACTCGCTATACGTGTAGCGTCTGATCATTTCTGTCAACGGTTAATTCATAAATTCAAAAGACCCATTGTTTCTACTTCTGCAAATATTGGCGGTGAACCTACGCCGGGAAATTTTTCAGAAATAAGTGATTTGATTTTAAAAGGTGTGGACTATGTGGTAAATTTGGAGCGGCAAACAACGATTAAGTCACCTTCTTCTATTATTAAATTGGGTAATGATGGAACTGTAAAAATTATCCGCAAGTAGAACAACAAAAAATTCTAGCTTTATTATTCCGGATTTCTACCCACCTTGGCGACTCAATTCAGAAGTGATCTAAATTATGACGCTGACAAATTACAAAAAAAGCTTACAAGCCTCCATTTTCCCAATTATTGCCGCCTCTGCGAAGGAACTTTCAATTGACAATTATGTGATAGGCGGATATGTTAGGGATCTTTTATTGGAAAGAGGTAAATCTAAGGATATTGATATTGTTGCCGTTGGCAGCGGAATTCAGCTCGCTAAAAAGGTAGCTTCAAAACTTAAGGGTAAGCCCAAAGTTTCTGTCTTCAAAAATTTTGGGACGGCTATGATAAAACATCATAATTGGGAAATAGAATTTGTGGGTGCCAGGACAGAAAGTTATACAAAAGATAGCAGAAAGCCTATTGTTGAGGATGGAACGCTTTTAGATGACCAGAAAAGACGTGACTTTACTATAAATACTATGGCTATATCACTTAATGAATCAGATTTTGGCCAACTACTAGATCCGTTTGATGGGGTTAAAGACCTGAAAAATAAATTAATTCGAACCCCTTTAGATCCTTCCGTAACCTACTCTGATGATCCTTTAAGAATGATGAGAGCTATTCGTTTTGCTACTCAACTTGGTTTTAACATCGAATTAAAATCCCTTCAGGCTATAATAGAAAATAAGGAACGAATAAAAATAATATCTCAGGAACGAGTTGTTGATGAATTAAACAAAATTCTAGCATGTGATCAGCCATCCATTGGTCTCAAACTTTTATATAATACCGAATTATTACCCTTTTTGCTTCCCGAATTAACTGCTTTAGAAGGTATAGAAGAAATTGAGGGACAACGCCACAAAGACAATTTTTGGCATACTCTTGAAGTTGTTGATAATATTGCTAAGACCTCGGATAATTTATGGTTACGGTGGGCCGCGCTATTACACGATATAGGTAAGGCCCCCACTAAAAGGTTTGATAATAAGATTGGTTGGACCTTTCATGCACATGAATTTGTCGGTTCTAAAATGGTCTTTAAATTATTTAAAAGATTGCATATGCCATTAAACGACAAAATGAAATTTGTGCAGAAAATGGTACGAATGAGTTCAAGACCCATAATTCTTTCACAGGATAATGTAACGGATGCAGCAGTAAGACGATTGGTATTTGATGCCGGAGAGAATGTAGACGATCTTATGGCCCTTTGTGAGGCCGACATTACTACAAAAAATTCTTATAAACAGAAAAAGTATAAAAACAATTTTAAGATTGTAAGACAAAAAATCATCGAAGTAGAAGAACGTGATCATTTAAGAAATTTTCAACCACCAATAAGTGGTGAGGAAATTATGAAAACTTTTAATCTTAAGCCCTCTAAAGAAATTGGCATCATCAAAGATGCAATAAAAGAGGCTATTCTGGAAGGTGAGATTCTCAATGAACATGAGGCGGCTTATAAATTTATGATCAAAAAAGGTACAGAATTGGGTCTTCATGAAAAGTGACCAGGACAAATATTTGGAAAAATTGTTTAAAGCGTAAATGAGAACTTTTGTTTTAATCAAATGAGTTTAATTATTAATATTTATTATTTCTCATAAAAGAATTCTGCAAGTACTTGAATAAAAGAATAGTAATTTTGCTCCGAATTTTAAGCTCCTATGCATAAGAATTTTAGAAAAATAGCCAAAATTTCATTGGTACTGGTTTATTTGGTAATAACAGCAGGAGCTGTGGTTCGTATGACAGGAAGCGGAATGGGTTGTCCAGATTGGCCTAAGTGTTTTGGCTATTATATTCCCCCCACAAATATTTCTCAGTTACAATGGCAACCAGAGTTTGCTTATAATGAAGGGCAGGTTATTATTCTAGAAGAATCTCTATGGGTGGCTAAAGCAGATTTCACTACAGGGAGTAATTACGATATAGTTAATTGGGAGCCGTATCAAATACATGACTATGCTGTTTTTAATGCCTTACACACATGGATCGAATTTATAAATCGACTTTTTGGCGCCCTGGCCGGAATGGCAACACTTTTTTTAGCCCTGGCATCAATTTCATTTTGGCGAAAGGATAAAAAAATTACTTTGATTTCCTGGCTTATTGTATTTGGAATGGGCTTTCAGGCATGGTTGGGTGCAACAGTTGTATATTCCGTTCTTGAACCTGTAAAAATAACTATGCATATGGTTATGGCCCTTTTCATAGTGGCATTACTGGTCTATCTCATTTATAAAACAGATTCCATTTCTCAAAATAGGAAATATGATAAAAAAGTAACATTAACCATATGGATCGCATTAGGTCTTACCCTAATACAAATTATTTTAGGAACACAAGTAAGACAGTTCGTTGACCATCAAATAGATTTATTTGGGGAAAACGCCAAAGATATTTGGCTCGTTAATCCCTCAATACAATTTTATATCCATCGCTCTTTTTCAATTTTGGTGGTATTTATTAATCTTTATTTAGCATATTCTATATCTCAAAAGAGCCTGGGGTTTTCAAAAATCAAATGGGTTTTAGGTCTTCTTTTAATTGAAGTAATTACCGGGATTGTCATGTATTATTTCGATTTCCCGTTTGCAAGTCAACCACTACATTTAATATTGGCAGCTATTCTGTTTGGGATACAATTCTATTTAGTTTTGGAAGCCACAAAAGGAATAATTAGTCAGAAAACTTTGTAACTTTGCCATTACTCATAAATTAGAGTTAATGATTTATAAAATCAGGATAATCCTGGATACTCAGGACGACATCTTTAGGGATATAGAAATAGAACATCATGCTACCCTGGAAGACTTTCACAATACCATTACTCAGACCTTTGGCTTTATAGGTAATGAGATGGCCTCTTTTTACACTTGTGATGAACTGTGGAACCAGGATGAAGAAATTCCTCTTTTTGACACTAGTGAAAATGGTTCCAATGTTCGCTTAATGAACGAGATTTCATTAGAAGATATTCTGACCGAAGAAAAACCTAAACTCATTTATGTATATGATTTTTTAAGTATGTGGACATTTTTTATTGAATTGGCAGATGTCGTAGAAAAAGAAGATGGCAGACCCTATCCTAATGTTTTATTTAGTTTTGGTGAATTGCCAGACTCTCCGCCGGAAAAGAAATTCGAATCGGATCCATCTTTTGATTTTGATGAACCGCTGGAAAACTATGATGACATGGATTTTGATGAAAATTGGAATTAAGATACTTGGACTAAAATCAAAAAAAGCAGCTGTCTATTACATCGCTGACTAAACTGCCCCCGCAAAAAACATTGAACAAACTAAAAGACTAATCCCCAATAATTACTATGATCAATCTCTATGCCACCCAACTTGAAGGCGTATCACTCCATCGTATAGGAAATAAAAGTAAGGCAGAACCTGTGTTTCTCTCAAAAGAACCTTTAATTACGGATGATGAAACTAATGGTTTATTAAAGGAATACTTCTTAAAACCCTTTCGAGAAAAAGAGGAAATTTATTATCGCCTTACACATGAGATTGATTTGGAATTTAATGAAGTGTACAAGCTTGTTTCCGAAATTTTTGAAAAGCCGGAGCTGTCTCATGAGATATCACTAAATCTGACTAAACATTTGTATGATCAATCCAATCATCCTCATATAAAAAGTGGTGAAATATATATTACGCATCTTACCGATATACTTCTCGATAATGAGAAAACCGATGCGATCGGGATCTTTAAAAGCGAAATAAAACAGGATTTTTTACAGTTCTCAGAAAATGGAACCAATCTGGATTTAATTGTTCAACAAGGAATTAATATCAATAAACTGGATAAAGGCTGCCTGATTTTTAACGTAAATAAGTCTGATGGATACAAGGTATTGTCTATTGACAACAATAGGTATGATACTAAATATTGGTTAGAAAGTTTTCTTGGAGTGGATGCCCTGGCAGATGATAATTTTTACACCAAAAACTATCTGAAATTTTGTCAAAACTTTGCAAAAGAAGTAGTACTACCTGCAGAAGACAAAAAACAGGAAGTAATGTTCATGAACAGGGCTGTAAATCATTTTGCAAAAAATGATGCTTTTGAAGAAAATAATTTCCTAAATGAGGTAATGGAGAATCCGGATTTCATCCCTGAATTTAGGCACTACAAAACAGAAAAGGGACCAAAATACAGTATAGAAGATGTTTCCAGTTTTGATATTGCGAATAAGGCCGTGTCCGATACTCGTAAAAAAATAAAAAATATCATACAGCTGGACACTAATATTCAAATAAAAATGGATTTTATTAATCCTGAATCAGCCGAAAAGTTTGTTGAAAAAGGATGGGATGAGGAACGGCAGATGTATTATTACCTAGTATACTTTAATAAGGAACAAAAATCATAATGTTCATGTTTATGGAATTTTGATTTTCTTCTCAATAATTTGCTTCATACTTACATCCTGGTAATTGCGCTTTACAAAATCGAGGGCTAGGTCCAATAATTGTCCCATGGTCTTGCATTTCTTAAAGTTTACATCTAATGTAAGTTCATAAATCTGCTTGCTTAGCGCTTCAATGTTTTCAGGCAGTGATATGTCATCTGCTTTACAAATATTTACTAATCGGTTAATTCTATCTCCGGAACTGATAATCCTCTTGGCAACAATAGAGCGCTCCTCAATTTTATATTGATCAACAGAGTCTCGTTGCAGTTTGTTCTGAACCATTTGAACCATTATGTAATTCTCCTTAAAGAATTGTGGGCGGTAAACTTTAAGTTTACCTTCAAAACTCTGTTGGTCAAAATCAATAGCCCTTATTTTATATACTACATGATCAAAATCATGCATGGGAACAATTACATAATTATAAGATCGCATATCCCCTAAAAGCCTGATCATACACCGCTCATTAAATTTCACAAACTCCTTTGCAAGCTGAGCTTTTTCAGATTCTGTACAATTAGGTAACATGTCTTTAATAAATACATCCCCGGGAATACCCGCAATATGCTCCTCTATCAAGGTATCCCTATGTACCAGAAAATTTAAGTTATAAGGCGATAACATATGCTCTAATTCCAAGCCGTAAATTCGGGATGCATCCGTTTTTTTAATATAGAAGTACAAAAAGTTATCATTGAGAATATTCCTGACTTTGATGCGAAAGGGCTTGGAATTACCAAAAGTGCAGTAATCCACGGCATCAATATTTAAATATTGAAATATTCTATCACTGCCATCAGAATGCAAAATAGAATATACCTGTTTCAGACTTTCATCAATCTCAAGTCTTTCAGAATCAGAATAATAAACTCTGACCCATAATGTATCATTACCCTCATCATCATACACCACAACCGAACCCGCGAAACGCAATAAGTCCTCATAAAAAATTGGTATTTCAATTTTCCTGTTATACTGGTCCAAATAGGCATCCAATTTTGGGCTCACAGGATAAGCGGGTTTCTTCTTCGACATTAATCGCTCTCCAGACATATGTTAAATTTTAATTTAGTTGCTTCTGTAACAAAATAACGATTTCTTCGTCAAGTATACTAGATACAACCTAAAAACTCCATCTAATTTGGAAACGATTCTAACAGTAAGCAATCTTACAAAGAAATTCGGCTATCTTACGGCAGTTCAGGATTTATCCTTTTCTATTGAAAAAGGCAACGTATATGGGATACTGGGACCCAATGGAAGTGGAAAATCAACTACTCTCGGAATTGTTTTAAATGTGGTCAATACTACAAATGGAAGTTTTTCCTGGTTTAATGGAAATACCTCAACACATGAAGCATTAAAAAAGGTGGGTGCAATAATAGAGCGGCCCAACTTTTACCCTTATATGACCGCAATTCAAAATTTAAAATTGGTCTGTAAAATTAAAGAAGTTCCTGAAGAAAAAATAAAAGACAAATTGGAACTTGTAGGATTATGGGAAAGGAAGGACAGTAAATTCAGGACATACTCCCTGGGGATGAAACAACGTCTTGCCATAGCTTCTGCTTTATTGAATGATCCCGAAATTCTCATTTTAGATGAACCAACCAACGGTTTGGATCCGCAGGGTATTCATCAGATTCGGGAAATCATAAAAAATATCGCCTCAAAAGGCACGACAATTCTTTTAGCTTCACATTTATTAGATGAAGTTGAAAAAGTATGTAGTCATGTGGTCATTCTAAGAAAAGGTAAAAAACTTTATTCTGGTAGTGTTGACGGTATGCTGGCGAGCTTTGGGTTCTTTGAACTTAAAACGGATAATAGCGAGGTGTTGAAAAAATTTCTGGAGGAACATCCAAATTTTGGTGAAATCAAAACAGAGAACGGCCTTATTACGGCCTTTCTAAATAAGGAGATGAATGCTAGCGAGTTGAATAATATCCTGTTTAAAAAAGGTATTGTCCTCTCGCATTTGGTCAAAAGAAGAGAAAGCCTGGAAGAACAATTTCTAACACTTACTGAAAATCAATCGATTTAAAATCTCCAAACCAAATAATAATGAAAAGGTTATTGCAGATAGAATTTATAAAACTTTGGAACAATAAGTCAAGCAGGGTACTTATCCTATCCTATTTTGTACTTCTTACTTCAATCGCATTAATAGCAGCCATAAAATTTGATATTGGTCCTGTGAAATTTCATTTGGCGGAACAGGGGATATTTAATTTCCCTTATATTTGGCATTTCAACACCTTTATAACTGCTTTTTTTAAACTCTTCTTAGCCATAGTCATAGTCTCAATGATGGCAAATGAATACAGTAATAAAACAATAAAGCAGAATCTAATTGACGGACTTTCCAAAAAGGAATTCATTCTTTCAAAATTCCTTACTGTCATTTCATTTGCGTTAATTTCGACAGTATTTGTATTTGCGGTTTCAATGATACTTGGGCTTATCTATTCAGATTATAATGAATTTTCCATCGTTTTTTCAGATACGGAATTCCTGCTGGCATTTTTTATTAAACTCGTTGGATTCTTTTCATTTTGTCTATTTCTCGGAATACTTGTAAAACGTTCCGCATTTGCACTAGGTTTTCTAATTTTATGGCAGGTTTTCGAAGGGTTTGTTCGGGGTATGATCCGATGGAAATTTTTTGATGGTGAAACTACTGATGCCATCATGGCTTTTTTTCCATTAAATTCCATGTTTAATCTGATTAAAGAACCCTTTTCAAGATTGAGTGCAGTACAAACAGTAGCCGATCAAATAGGTGAAGAACTTGCACTGGACTACCACGTTCAATTCTATGAAATACTTATAGTCATTGGTTGGACTGCCATATTTGTCTATTTATCGTATGCATTACTAAAAAAGAGGGATTTGTAGTATCTTGTGGTGTTTGGAAGAACACTATGAAAAAGATTGGGACATTATTGCTCTTTCTGATTCTTTGCCCCGTTTTTGTCTCAGGCCAGGGCGAAGCATCCAATTGGTATTTTGGAAATGAAGCGGGGTTAAGATTCAATAATGACGGCAGTGTCACAGCACTTAAAAATGGTAAACTGAATACCTATGAGGGTTGTGCGGCTATTTCTGATACTTTCGGTAATCTACTTTTCTATACTGATGGGATTACCGTTTACGATCAGAGGAATGAAATAATGGAAAATGGCGAAGGCCTACTTGGGGACCCTACCAGCACCCAATCTGCACTTATAGTTCCCAAGCCTGAGGACCCAAATCAATTCTACATATTTACGGTAGATACATCAATTGCTGAAGTTGATCCCGATTTTGGATTTAATTACAGCATAGTAGATATTTCTCTGAACAATGGCAATGGAGCCGTAATACAGAAAAATGTTAAATTACTAAAAGACAGTTCAGAAAAAATAACTGCTGTACTAAAGGATTGTTTAGATAATTCAGTCTGGGTACTAACACTTGGGTCTGCCAGAGGTGGTTCGGGCACATTAAATACATTTTATTCCTACGAAATAAATACTGCAGGTGTGTTAAATAATCCTATCAAAACAACTTTTGATAATTTGGCGATTACTGATCCCAGAGGTTATTTGAAATTTTCTTCAGACGGCACAAAAATAGCAAGTGCAAATGTTAGAGATGGGCTGTATCTTTATAATTTTGATACATCCACTGGAATACTCTCTAACCAACAACTAATAACCACATCTGAACAGAACCAATTTCCCTATGGGGTAGAGTTTTCCCCGGAAGGAGATTATCTTTATGTACATACTTCAAACGATAATCTTCAAGATTCAGGTCATAATTCCAACTTACTGCAATATGACTTGAATGCTCCTGATATTTCTGCTTCAGAGGTAATATTAGATTCGAGAACAATATTTCGCGGGGCACTGCAATTAGCAAATAATGGAAAAATATACCGCACGATAGCGAAGACCTATTTTCAGGGCACACCTTATTTAGGCGCAATAAATAATCCTAATGAAAAGGGAACTACAGCCAATTATGAGCACAATGCTGTGTTTTTGGAAAGAAATGTTACACAGGGATTACCTCCGTTTATTCAGTCGTTTTTTGGTAAGACACAATTGGTTATAAATAATGATGGAACAAGAAGCAGTACCCTTACAATATGTTCAGGGGATACACTTAGACTGGAAGCCAAAGAAATTCCAGGTGCAACTTATTCCTGGTTAAAAAATGGAGTGCCAATTGTTGTCCCTACTGGTTATTATTTGGAAATAACAAATGCAGATAATGATGATTCCGGGCGTTACAGTTTGGATATTACTCCCTCTAATCCCGATGAATGTCCTATTCTCGGAGAGGCCCTTGTGAAAATAATTCCTGTTCCAGACCCCATACTTACTCTAACCAAATGTGATCTTGATGTTTCCAATTCAACCGATGGTATAGCTGCTATTAATTTAGAAAAAATCAATAATGATGCGGATATACATTTTTATTTCTATGAAAGTATATCCAATAGGGATAATGACATTAGCATTCCCAATACCACAGCGTATTATAATACTTCAGCATTTAACCAAATGTTGTATTACAAAGCTGTAAATATTTTGGGATGCACATACTTAGGGGAACTACTTCTTGAAATATACCCGGTTAGCATTGAGGCAAGTCCATTTGGTCCGTTTTACAGTTGCGACGAAATTTCAGAAGACGATATTCTATTAAGCAGCTTTGACCTTGAATCTATTGCCGAAAAATATACAAATGAAGAAATTAGATTTTATATAACACTCGAGGACGTGGCTTTGGAAGAAAATGAAGTAGAGAATCTTTACATTTCCGAAACGTCAACCATTTATGGCCTACGGGAAAGTTCCGGACAGTGTTTGGGCGTGGATGCTATAGAATTAGTGGTTACTGAATCTCCCAAACTTTTCTTAGCAGATAATTATTCTATATGTGAGGGTAACGAGCTTTCTATAAATGGCCCGGAAGGTTTTAATTCTTACCGATGGTCACAGCAAATAAATAGTATGGAAGAAGTTATATCTGAAAAGTCAGAGGTCAATATTACAGAAGCAGGGGATTATATGCTTGAAACAACTTTTATTTATGAGATAGGCGGAGCCGAAATACTATGTGAAAATAGTGCAAAATTCACGGTAATATCCTCGGGTAAGCCAATAATTCAGAATATCAATATTACTGATTTTTCAAATAATAATTCCGTTGAGATTGAGGTTTCAGGAGAAGGTAGTTATGAATATTCACTTGATGGGATTAATTATCAAACAGAGAATATTTTTTACAATATTCAATCAGGTTTTTTAACCCTGGAAGTAAGGGACACAAATGGTTGTGGAAAAGTGACAAAAAATATATCTGTTATGGGTTATCCGAAATTTTTTACTCCAAACGGGGATGGAATTAATGATTACTGGCAAATTGCGGGAATAAATGAACAGTTTCAACCAGATGCCTTGATCGTTATTTTTGATCGTTATGGAAAATTTGTTACGCAAATCAATCCCAAAGAAAAAGGTTGGAACGGCACATCAAGTTCTAACATACTACCCGCCTCTGATTATTGGTTTAATCTAAAACTGGAGGATGGCAGAGAAATTAAGGGTCATTTTGCCTTAAAAAGGTAAAAAAAAAGTAATTATAAAATTATTTTGATATTGGGTAAAGTTAAATCTAAATGAAGGTAATTAAAAGCAATATAGTCTTTCTTATATTTCTATGCTTGTCATTTTATTCATGGGCACAGACATGTAATTCTCCTGTGTTGACATTTCCATTAAATGGATCCGTGGGCGTGCCTGTTAACGCAACCATAACTTGGGACGCTGTAGTTGGTGTCCCGGGGTATGTCATATCTATTGGGACCACACCAGGGGGTGTGGATATAGTTAATCAAGAAAATGTGGGAAATTCCCTTTCTTACACTCCCACTTTCGGTTTGCCTGAAAATACACAAATATATGTAAGCCTAACACTTTTCTTTTTTGATGCTGATATCCCTGATGTGGTTTGTCCAGCCGTAGCATTTCAAACAGAAGATGTTACTAATCCCCCTGCCTGTACTGTGGTTACAAACCCTGTAGATGGTGCCACGAATGTAAATATTGCTACAAACATTAGGTGGAATTATTCTCCTACGGCTACTGGCTACCGAATTTCCTTGAGTACAATACCGGGAGGAGGTAATATCGTGAATGATCAGAATCTGGGTAATATCCTATCATATAATCCAATTTTAGACCTCCCAGCCAGTACTCAGATTTTTGTTCAAATTACTCCTTACAATGAAAATGGTGATCTTTCACCTTGTCCGGAACAAAGTTTTACAACCGGTGCCATGGCCATAGCGCCGGGTTGTGCAACCCTCACTAACCCTTTAAATGGTGACATAAATGTTCCCCTTACACCTTTAATAGAATGGACAGACGTCCCGGATGCTGTGGGATATAAAGTAACTATTGGAAGTTCTCCATTTACGGCAGAAGTATTAGACGATGTCATATTCATTACGAATTCAACCTTTGTTATAGAATTTGAACCTAACCTGACTTTTTTTATAACCATTATTCCTTTTAATGCGGCTGGAGATGCCATAGGTTGTACCCAGGAGTCTTTCTCAACCATAATTGGGTGCGGACCCTATTTTGATTCAATTACAGGCGAACTTGTCATTATAAATCCCGAAATATCTTTTCCAGACACTATTTCGTTTTGTGAGGATGAACTTCCTTTTATAGTAACCTCAACAGATTCAGCTGAAGGATTCAGATGGTTTCAGATTGATCAATTTGGAAATGAAACCCTGATCTCTGAAACATCAGAAGTAGCGCTTGAGGAGACCGGTGACTACCGTTATGAAGCTTATAATACTGTGGTACAAGCAAGTGGTACTGTAGAATGTCCAACTTCCCAGCTTTTTAAGGTAGTATCTTCGGAAATCGCAACGATTAATTCTATAAATATATCGGACCAAGGAGAGGACATAAGAATTACAGTAGATGCAAGTGGTATTGGCGACTACGAATATGCATTGAACGACATAAACGGCCCTTATCAGGACAGTAATGTTTTTAACAATATCCCTGCCGGTTCATATACCGTATATGTCAGGGATAAAAACGGCTGCGGAATAGCGCAAGAAAGCATAGAACAGGATTTAACCCTTGAAGGGTTTCCCAAATTCTTTACTCCAAATGGCGATGGGGTAAATGACTTCTGGCAGTTTATTCCAACCGCTTTAACAGGTGAAATAAGCATAGAAGTAATACATATATTTGATAGATATGGAAAGCTTTTGGCACAAATAGAGCCTGCTTCTAATGGCTGGGATGGAAGTTTTAATGGGAGACCCCAACCCTCTAATGATTATTGGTTTAGAGCAATTTCGGAGAGCAGCGGTCAAATACAAGGACATTTTGCATTAAAAAGATAATTGCTATGAAAAATGTTCCGATTGATGGTTTTTATCAAATGAAAAAGTTAACCCTATTTATAGTATTCATATTTCATGTAGCATTGGCAACGGGTCAGGGCTGCCCCATTATTACCAGTCCTTCTAATGGTTCTTTGGCAGTACCAGTTAATACAACTATTACATGGCCACCTGTTCCCGGTATCGTTGGATATTTGGTATCGCTTGGAACTACACCTGGGGGCGTTGACATTCTGAACAGACGTTCAGCAGGTCTTACAAATAGCTATACTCCCGAAGTAGGTCTCCCTGAAAGCACAACAATATACGTAACCATAAGCTTGTTTTTATTTAATGAACCACTTATAATTTGTTCAAGTGAATCATTTACAACAGAAGAGGTAACCACTCCTCCACCCTGCACCTCTTTAGCAGAACCATTAAATAACGAAGGAAATGTATCCGTTAAGAGTGAAATTCGATGGGCCTATGCCCCGACTGCTACAGGCTACAGATTGTCGATTGGCAATTCGGCCGGAGCAACCGACTTACTGAATAATTTGGATGTAGGGAATGTATTAACCTTTAATCCTTTGGGTGATTTTCCACAGGATAGTCCCGTTTTTGTAACAATTACCCCATATAATGAAAATGGGGATGCCGGATCTTGCCCGGAAGAAAGTTTTACGACAGGCAATACTGTTGTTGATTGTAATGCCTATTTTGATTCAGTAAGTGGCGAAATTGTTCCAAGAAAACCAGAAACCAATTTTCCAAGTCAGATTGGGCTATGTAGGAATGACATCCCAACCCTGATTAGCACAGATGATGAAGCAGAGGGTTTTAGATGGTTTAAAGTTAATGAAGACAGTACTGAGTCATTACTTTCTACAACCTCGGAAGTTTCACTTTCTGAAGTAGGGCCTTATCGCTATGAGGCATATAATTTCGTTCTTCAGGGAGGGGAAACTTTTGAGTGTGGTATATCTAAAGAGTTTAATGTAGTATTATCGGAAATAGCACAGATTACTTCAGTTAGTAGCTCTCAGGAAGTAGATGGAAGACAAATTCAGATTGAGGTAAGCGGACTTGGTGATTATGAGTACGCACTAGACAATATAGAGGGTCCATATCAGGATAGAGCCATCTTTAACGGGCTTACTGAAGGCACTCATACTATTTATGTTAATGATAAGAATGGATGCGGCATTGCACAGCGGATCATTGAAAGGGAACTAAACCCTGAAGATTTTCCAAAGTTTTTCACTCCCAACGGGGATGGCATAAACGACTTTTGGCAATATATTTCCCCTCGTGAAAGCAATGAAATTCAACTTTCCTATATTCAGGTTTTCGATAGGTATGGGATGTTATTGACCCAGATTATGCCTACTTCAAAGGGATGGGATGGCACATTTAACGGACAGCCACTACCCGCCTCCAGTTATTGGTTTAAAGCAAGGGATAACTTAAATAACGAAATCCAAGGGTTTTTTGCCTTAAAAAGGTAAAACGTATACAACCAATATCCTTCTAAGAATAATATTCACCCTTTTGTAACTTTGCTAAATGAAATTTAAGGTAGTATCAGAATTTGAACCAAAAGGAGACCAACCTGAAGCAATTAAACAACTGAGAGAAGGTATAGAAACTGGTGAACGTTATCAGACTTTATTAGGAGTTACCGGTTCCGGTAAAACGTTTACAGTGGCCAATGTAATTGAAGAAGTACAACGGCCAACACTGGTTTTGGCTCACAATAAAACATTAGCGGCCCAACTATATTCTGAATTTAAACAGTTTTTTCCTGAAAATGCCGTTGAATATTTTGTCTCCTATTATGATTACTATCAACCCGAAGCTTATATTCCTACCTCGGGATTATATATTGAAAAAGATCTTTCGATAAATGAGGACATAGAGAAACTGCGACTAAGTGCTACCTCATCTCTATTATCCGGAAGAAGAGATGTTATTGTAGTCGCTTCAGTTTCCTGTTTATACGGTATCGGTAATCCTGTGGAGTTTCAAAAAAATGTAATCTCAGTTCAGAAAGATCAGGTTATTTCTCGAACCAAATTCCTTCAACAACTTGTACAGAGTCTTTATTCAAGAACTACAGCAGATTTCCGAAATGGGAATTTTAGAGTGAAAGGGGATGTCGTAGATGTATTTCCAGGTTATGCTGATCACGCCTACAGAATCCATTTCTTTGGGGATGAAATAGAAGAAATTGAAGCATTTGATCCTTATAAGAATAAGGCATTGGAGCGTTATGAAAACCTAAACATATATCCTGCGAATATGTTTGTGACCTCACCCGATATCCTTCAGGGTGCCATTCATCAGATACAGGAAGATCTTGTAAATCAGGTTGAATACTTTAAGAGCATTCCTAAACCTCTTGAAGCCAAACGTCTGGAAGAGCGCACCAATTTTGATCTTGAAATGATTCGTGAATTAGGTTACTGCTCTGGTATTGAAAATTATTCAAGGTATCTGGATGGTCGTGAACCTGGCACCAGACCATTCTGTTTACTGGACTATTTCCCGGATGATTACTTAATGGTTGTTGACGAAAGTCATGTTACTATACCTCAGGTACATGCAATGTATGGCGGTGACAGGTCTCGAAAAGAAAATCTTGTGGAGTATGGATTTCGCTTGCCGGCAGCCATGGACAACCGTCCTTTAAAATTTGAAGAATTTGAAGCGATTCAGAATCAGGTAATCTATGTTAGTGCTACCCCCGCAGATTATGAATTGCAGAACAGTCAGGGTGTTTTTGTTGAACAGGTAATTCGTCCTACAGGTCTTTTAGATCCGGAAATAGATATCCGTCCAAGTTTAAATCAAATAGATGATCTGGTAGAAGAAATACAACAACGGGTGGAATTAGACGAACGTACCCTTGTAACCACACTTACTAAAAGAATGGCAGAGGAGCTCGCTAAATATCTTGCAAGGATTAATGTGAGATGTCGATATATACATAGTGATGTGGACACTTTGGAAAGGGTTGAAATAATGCAGGATTTACGAAAAGGGGTATTTGATGTCTTAATTGGAGTTAACTTATTAAGAGAAGGGTTAGACTTACCTGAGGTATCCCTTGTAGCTATATTGGATGCAGACAAAGAAGGGTTTCTGAGAAGTAACCGCTCATTAACACAAACTGTAGGAAGAGCAGCTCGTCATTTAAATGGCAAAGCAATTATGTATGCCGACAGAATTACAGCAAGCATGCAAAAAACGATTGATGAGACCAGTTATCGAAGGGAAAAACAAACAGCGTATAATATTTCAAATAATATCATTCCCAAGGCACTTAACAAAAGTTTGGACAATGCACTAGCCAAGAATTCTGTTTCGACCTACCATTTCATAAAAGAAGAAATTAGAGCTGCAGAGCCTGACTTACAATATATTACGAAAGAACAAAGAGAAAAACTGATCCGAGACAAGAGAAAAGCAATGGAAAAAGCAGCAAAAGATTTGGATTTTATGCACGCCGCAAAACTCAGAGATGAAATAAAAATGCTGCAGCACCAGGGCTAAAAAAAGAGCGCCCTGAATAAACAAGACGCTCTTCCTAACCAACTAAACAAACCAACTATTATGAATGCTCTTTATAGAACACCTCATAGTGTTTCTAATACCTATTTCCCAATCTCAATTAATCTTTTGGGTTTAGGAAGTGATTCTTCTTTCTTTGGCAGAGTGAACCTTAAAATACCATTTTCGTAAGAAGCTTTTATTCCCTCCTCATTCACCGTTTCTGGAAGTGTAAAGGATCTTTTAAATGAAGAATAAGAAAATTCCTTCCTAGTATAACTCCCGTCTTTAACTTCTTCCTCTTTTTTCGTTTCACTGGTAATTGTCAGAACCTGTTTATCAATTTCGACATTAAAATCTTCTTTTTTTCTTCCAGGAACCGATAACTCCAATTCAAAACTTATTTCATTATCCTGAATGTTAACTGGAGGAAATGTGTCCTTATAATTTTCTAAGCCCCCAAACCAATCTGGTTTAAGGATTTCATTCATTAGGGTAGGAAAAACCAAATTATTTCTTTTAACTATACTCATTGTGCTATATTTTTATATTAAACTTATTTACTTGTTTAATAATAGTCAAATCATATACCAAGCTTGATTAACTGCCTTTTTGGCTTGTTTATGGATTGTTTTGGTGTCATTATGTCGTGTTTTTTGACCACAAACCAACATCCTTTAGCTGGTAAAAAGGTTATTTCAAAACCATGATCTATATACTAAGAAGAATGAATTTAATGGGATATTCCCGCTTAAATTTAATTGTAATGTGCTTTAAAAATATTGATAAGCACTTCTGGAGGAATTATTTTATCAGGATAATCATGCATAATAGTAAGAACCTGTTCAATGGCAGATGGAGGTAAACCCATACCCAATCCAATATTGTGCAATTTACCAATTTCTATTTGATGTTGTTCCTGGTCAACATTCATTAGAAGTACCAGTCTGTGAAATTGCAGAATACGATCTGCCTGAGTTTTAGGGACGATTATTTTTACCTGTTTGTCGAGAAGTGAATCAAATATTTTCTTATCAATACCCAAACTATCGGCCACACCGAATAGAAAATTATATTCAGAATCTTTTAAAGCATGATCGGCCTTTGCAAAAGCAATCATTTCGGATAATATGCTAAGTTTTTCTTTATAGGTACTCATTACCTTAATTGTTTAAACCTCCCTTAATTTAGTCATAAGTATAACACCAAAATGCTCAATTTCGTATAAAAATAAGCCCAAATGACCTGAAAAAGGCAATGGCTTGGTTATTTGTAATACCTTGCATAAAATGCTTGGTATGACCAATAATGATATATTAAAAAAACTTCGGGTGGCATTAATGCTTCGGGATGATGAAATTGTAGAAATTCTTGAATTGGTTGATTTTCGAATTTCAAAAAGTGAAATCGGTGCCTTTTGCCGAAAAGAAGGGCATCCTAAATACCGTGAATGCGGAGATCAGGTATTGCGTAATTTCCTCAATGGCCTGGTTATTCATTTAAGAGGTACAAAAGAAAATCCAAAAATCCCAACAGAGGTTTTAAAACTAACAAAAAAACCGGAAAGCACTCTTGCCAGGAAATACGAAAAGCCAAAGCAAAAACCAGATCTTAGTTATGTCAAATACAAAAACAAAAAAAAATCCTGAACTTCTTCAGGATTTTTGTCTCTCACACAGTTTCAATAAGTTGTAACACGTACTGGCAACCTTTACATTTTTCTTTGTTTTACTTTTTTCAATACAACTATTTTGTAATTCAGTTTTCATTTAAAAGCTCCCCTATTTGGGTCGACAGACTTTTTTCAGGATCTGTTTTGACTTAATCATATGAATAACGCAATTGTAACTTATGGAAATAAAAAAAAGGCAATGTTTAAAACACCGCCCTTTTTAATCGAATCTTAGTAAACTTATATTTCAGCTAAAACCTCTTTTACTTTATCTGCTGCTTCCTGGAATTGAACTGCAGAATGTACAGCTAAACCAGAATTATCAATTATCTCTTTGGCTAATTCGGCATTAGTGCCTTGTAACCGAACAATTATAGGTATTTTAATAGCATCTCCCATATTCTTATACGCATCTACTACCCCCTGTGCAACCCGGTCGCATCTTACGATACCTCCAAAAATATTAATAAGGATAGCCTTCACCGCAGTATCTTTCAATATGATACGAAAGGCTTCTTCCACCCTTTTGGCATCAGCCGTACCGCCAACATCCAGAAAGTTAGCCGGCTCTCCGCCTGCCATTTTGATAAGATCCATTGTAGACATTGCTAATCCCGCACCATTTACCATGCATCCCACATTTCCATCAAGATCTACATAATTCAATCCTACAGCACGTGCTTCGACTTCAATAGGGCTCTCTTCTCGTAAATCTCTCATTTCAGCATATTGCTTTCTCCTGTATAGTGAATTATCATCAATAGAAACCTTGGCATCAACAGCCATTATTAAATTATCCGATGTCTTAAGTACCGGATTTATTTCAAACAAATTAGAATCACTTTGCTCATATGCTTTATAAAGTGCTGAAACAAATTTGGTCATTTCTTTAAAAGCAATTCCGGATAACCCCAGATTAAAGGCAATTTTCCTGGCCTGGAATGGCAATAATCCAACAGCCGGATCAATTTCCTCTGTAAAAATAAGGTGTGGAGTTTTATCCGCTACTTCTTCAATATCCATACCCCCTTCTGTTGAGTACATTATCATATTTCTTGCAGTAGACCTATTCAGTAAAACGGACATGTAAAACTCACTGGTTTCAGTTTCTCCCGGATAATAAACATCTTCCGCAATCAGTACCTGATGCACTTTTTTACCCTCTGCTGATGTTTGAGGAGTAACTAAATTCATTCCTATAATATTACCTGAAATCTCCTCTACTTCTTTTAAATTTTTTGCAAGCTTTACGCCTCCTCCTTTACCCCTGCCCCCGGCATGCACTTGTGCCTTAATCACAAACCATTTAGTACCGGTCTCACGCGTAAGTTGTTTTGCTACATTTACGGCTTCCTTTGGGTTATGGGCAACGAGACCCCGTTGAATTCGTACTCCAAAACTTGCCAAAATTTCTTTTCCCTGATATTCGTGAAGATTCATATTACAATTTGTGTTCGTTAAGAAACAAAAATAGGAAACGGGCTGCATTTACCCTAATAAAACGATAAATAGGACTTAATCTTTTTAAAAATCAACAAACTTTGGAATAGTGGTTTTTAGAAAGAATAATAAATACAAACAATTAATATTTTTATCTAAATTTTAAAAGCTTTAAAATCTAATGGATCAAAATTTCTGAAATGACCATTCAATTCAATGAGTACTTTAGTACGATTAACTTCATTTAGGACCTGAATGGTTGTCAATAAATGATTCATTATAAATTGCAAACGTTCCCTTTCACTTGCCAACTGTAAGAGCTGGTATTCCTGTTCAAAAGAAAGACCCATTTTGTGTGCAAGGGTATAGCTATTAAACATTTCTATTTCAATGGGCGCAAAAGGAACTTCCATTAGTTGGTATAGTTCCTTAAGTTTTTGAAATACTTCTTGTTTCGCAGTTAATTCACTGTCCTTAATATTATCTATGAATTGTACCTCGCCACCGGCATATAGCCTTTTATTCATTGAATTATCAAAGGAAATCACCCTGAATATCTGTCTCGCTACACATACAACATCCATTGCCCCACTTTCATAGGTGTTAACGACTTCCATCAACTGAACCTCAGTTCCAAAAGCAATATTATCATCAATATACACTGGTATACCAAATGTAATAGCCTCTTTACGGCAATCATTGATAAGTTGTTTATACCTTTCCTCAAAAATGTGTAAAGGCACCTTTTCACCAGGAAAGAAAACAGATTGCAAAGGGAAAAAGGGTAGTTTCATATTAAAATATTTTTCTAAAAATACAAAGTGAACTACATAGTCGCAAATGATGCATTAATTAAGATTGTTATATTTGTAACTATTTGTTTTATTTATAATTATTCTGCGTTTTATTTTGTGCACTAGCCCCAAGTATTTTAGTTTTGTTCAAAACAAGGTTAAGATGAAGTATACCGATTTATTAAACATTACAAAAGAGTACGGAAATCCTGTATATGTCTACGATGCTGAAAAGATAAAATCTCAGTTCAACAGGCTAACCAATGCCTTTAAAACGGTTAAAAAATTAAAATTAAATTACGCGGCAAAAGCACTTTCCAACCTAACAATATTGAGGTTAATGAATGACCTTGGGAGTGGTTTGGACACTGTATCAATACAAGAGGTAAAACTAGGACTTCTGGCTGGTTTTAAGCCCGAAGAAATCATTTATACCCCCAATGGAGTATCTTTAGAGGAAATAGAAGAAGCCGCAACTTTAGGAGTACGAATAAATATTGATAATCTTTCTATCCTGGAGCAATTTGGTAGCAAACACCCTGATATTCCTGTATGTATTAGAATAAACCCTCATGTAATGGCCGGTGGTAATTCTAATATATCAGTGGGCCACATTGATTCAAAATTTGGTATTAGCATCCATCAAATTCCTCATTTATTGAGAATTGTTGAACTAACTAAAATGACAATCAATGGCATACATATGCATACCGGGAGTGATATTTTGGATATTGGGGTGTTTTTATATGCCTCAGAAATTCTTTTTGAAACTGCTAAAAATTTTAAAGAGCTGGACTTTATAGATTTTGGAAGCGGATTTAAAGTACCATATAAAGATGGAGATATAGAGACCAATATTGAGGAATTGGGTGAAAAATTAAGTAGTCGGTTTAATGACTTTTGTAAAGAGTATGGAAAAGAACTGACTTTGGCTTTTGAACCAGGAAAGTTTCTTGTAAGTGAAGCCGGATACTTTCTTGCAAAAGTAAATGTGGTAAAACAGACTACTTCTACTGTTTTTGCCAGTGTAGATTCTGGCTTTAATCATCTAATTCGCCCTATGCTCTATGGTGCCAATCATGAAATTATCAATATCTCCAATCCGGAAGGAAAAGAACGCTATTATTCAGTAGTTGGCTATATCTGCGAAACCGATACCTTTGCCAATAACAGGAGAATCAATGAAATTGCTGAAGGTGATGTCCTTTGTTTTAAAAATGCAGGAGCTTATTGCTTTAGTATGGCCAGTAATTACAATTCCAGATACAGACCGGCTGAAGTCCTTTGGTATCAGGGTAAATCTGTACTTATACGGGAAAGGGAATCTTTTGATGATCTGATTAGAAATCAAATTGATGTTAAAGATTTGTTTGCAGCAAACAATCAAAAAGCCACAGTGAAATAAAGCCGTTAAATTTTCGTTAGTTTTGGTACAGTATTTGGACTAATAACTCAAATCAAATCTTATGAAATTTAAGTCCCTGGCAATTTCTAAGCCCTTTCTGGTAGTCATTATTGGTTTATTAACATATACCGCAAGTGCTCAGCAGGTTAATTGGCTTAGCTGGAATGAAGCTGCATCACTGGCAGCAACAGACAAGAATCCAAAGAAAATATTTGTGGACGTCTATACCGATTGGTGTGGCTGGTGTAAAAAAATGGATAAGGATACTTTTCAAAATGCAGAAGTGGCAGAATACATGTCCAATAACTTTTATATGGTTAAGCTAGATGGAGAAGGGAAAGAACCTATTGATTTTAAAGGTAAGACCTATAAATATGTTCCATCGGGTAAAAGAGGTTACCATGAGTTAGCTGCGGCATTGTTACAAGGTCGTTTGAGCTATCCGACAGTTGTTTTCATGGATGAGCAACACAATATGCTTTCACCTGTACCCGGATATCAAAAACCAGATCCCTTTTTAAATATTGCCCGATACTTTGGAGATAATATCTACCTGGAAAAAGACTGGAAAACATATAGTGGTAACGGGAAATAGATTACCTGCTGTAGTTCGGAGATTCCTTTGTAATTGTCACATCATGAGGATGGCCCTCGTTAATACCACTCGCGGTAATCTTTACAAATCTTCCTGTTTCTTTTAAAGTGTCAATATCTTTTGAACCGCAATAACCCATCCCGGCCCTGAGACCACCAACAAATTGATGTATACTTTCATATAGCTCTCCTTTATAAGGAACGCGGCCTACAATGCCTTCGGGCACCAATTTATTAATATCATCTTCCACGTCCTGGAAATAACGGTCCTTACTGCCCTCCTTCATGGCCTCCACAGATCCCATTCCTCTATAGGACTTAAATTTCCGGCCTTCGTAAATAATTGTCTCTCCCGGAGATTCTTTGGTTCCAGCCAACAAAGACCCCAGCATAACACAATCTGCGCCTGCCGCTATGGCTTTTGGAATATCTCCTGTATAACGTATTCCTCCATCAGCAATAACAGGAACCCCACTGCCTTTAATAGCTGCAGCAACTTCCAATACGGCTGAGAATTGTGGAAACCCAACTCCTGCTACTACTCTTGTTGTGCAAATTGAACCAGGCCCTATCCCCACCTTTACGGCATCAGCCCCGGCCTCAACTAAATATTTGGCAGCATCTGCTGTGGCAATATTACCAACTATAACATCTAGCTCCGGGAACTCTGTCTTTACCTCATTAAGTATATTAACGACGCCCTTTGTATGTCCGTGGGCAGTGTCTATAACTACAGCATCAACTCCGGCTGTCACAAGTGCTTCTGTCCTTTTCAAGGCATCTGGGGTTACGCCTATAGCCGCTGCTACTCTTAGTCTTCCATATTGGTCTTTATTTGCAATTGGTTTTTGAGTTAGCTTCGTAATATCGCGAAATGTGATTAGTCCAACAAGTTTATTCGTACTATCGACAACCGGAAGCTTTTCAATTTTATTGATCTGAAGTATACCCTCCGCCTGTTCCAACGAAGTCCCCTCAGCGACGGTAACCAGATTGGATTTTGTCATTACCTCGGCAATTGGCCGGCTGTTGTTCTTCTCAAACCTAAGGTCCCTGTTGGTTACAATACCGATAAGTTTTTGATCTTCATCAACAACAGGAATACCTCCTATACTATGCTCACGCATACTGGCTTTAGCGTCTCCTACCAAAGCATCAAGATGCAGTGTTACCGGGTCCAAAATCATTCCACTTTCAGCCCTTTTAACTTTTCGAACCTTCGTTGCCTGTTGCTCAATTGTCATATTCTTATGTAATACACCAATACAGCCTTCACGAGCCATCGCAATGGCCATTCGCGATTCGGTTACAGTATCCATAGCCGCAGAAACAATGGGAACATTTATAGTAATATTTTTGGTGAACTTTGTGCGAATATCTACTTCTCTGGGTAGTATTTCAGAAAAAGCCGGAACAAGGAGTACATCGTCATACGTGAGACCTTCTCCAAGAATTTTATTAAGGTGAGCTTCCATGGCAATTAAGGATTAATTGCGTGCAAATATACTACATTTAAAACAACTTGAGGATTACTATTTTCTTAGCGTTCTGAATTGATTGGAATCACCAGTTGATATAGGATCAGGAACGAAGAAATCATAAAAGTGATGGTCATCAATATGCCGGAAAAAACCACTACATATTTCATCCATTCAAGTCCAGACCATAAGACGTAAATACCACCGAATGTGAGGATGACTGAAAGGAAAGGTTCTATAGTAAGAAACAGCTTAAGCTTTTTAGGCAGTCTGGTGAGCCAAACCAGAATTCCCAAGAAGAAAAAAATAAAGGACATGGACAAGATATGCGTGTGGATAATTGTAAGCATTTCATACTCACTTTTCTTAAATTTCATAACCCGGGCCTCTTCGTCAGCTTCATTACCTAAATAATTTTCCACAATACCACTCGGTGCTGCTGTGCTGGTTTGATTAACAAATAAAAGTCCTGTATAAAAACCAATAGATAATACCAAAACAAAGGAACCTACAAACCATTTGATCTCCACAGGTAATCGTTGTAAAAGACCATTGTAGTTCATTACAAAATCTTGTTTTCCTGAAGTTGTCCAATTGTTCGAAAAAGTTTATCCATTGATAAAGTCATGGATCGCACCGAGATAGTGGCTCCTGCAATAGCATCGATATTGTTATCATAGCTTACTCTATCATTCCCTGTTTTTCCTAAAAATTGCTTCAACCATCGTTTACTTCCAATTTCACCTCCGTAATCTTCTCTGTATACCAGTACTTTGGAATGAATAACCTTTAAGTCCTGATCGAATATTACCAGATAATCAAACTTGGCTGTTTTGCTTGGTGCATTATCCACAAATGCATAACCCAAAAGTTCAGAACCTTCAGATAAAGTAAAAAAATTAGCTCCGGTAATTTTTGTTAGAAGTTTTCTATTGATTTCTTCCGGAACAATGATTGGGATCATTTCTATGGTCGAAGATTCAAAAGTCTTTTCGATCTCCTTATTCACTCTCTTTTGAATATTTTTTGGTAGACCAAATCCGAATAATAGGAAAGACACCAGAATAAAAGAAAAACAAAATTGTTTGTGAAACCACATGAGGCAAATGTATTAATTTAGATTTAATCTTAATAAGCTATTCATCAGTAAATCCTAAATTATTTTAATTGCTGGATTTATCAGAACCATACTCCAATCCCAAAATTTAATTGATTAGGGACATCACTGCCTTCAAGAGCATTATCTTTGAATTGATAGTCTCCTTTTACTACCACTCCCGGTACTATATGATAGGTTAAGCCCGTTGTAATATCCGATCTGTTATAAGCATCATTTCTCACTAAAGTGCCATCTGTTTTTGCGTGAGTATCATAGGACTCATAGCGCGCAAAGGCAAAAAGTTTTTGTTTTCTGCCATGTGGCAAAAGATTAAATGCACCTTCTAAATACCAGCCTTGTAAAGCACTTCCCAGATCCTGGCCAGTTAAATTATTATAAGCCTCCGTATCGGACAACCATCCATTTATAAACTCACCTCTGGCCATAAATCGTTTGTAAGCATACCTCGCATCAAGTCCAAGCATGGAGGTACCGATAATTGCTCCTTCCAACTGCTTCACGTCATCGTCTGCCTGGGTCTTTCCGAGATAGGTAGCCAGACCTAAACGCAAGCCTCGAATACCATAAAAGTCAAATTTTATTGACAAGGTAGGGCTACTAATTATGGATTGAATACCTTTTTGCCTCCCACCCCTAAGTCCGTTAGATCCCTTCAAAAGGCCGTTAACACCTCCTTCTCCATCCGATTCTGCGGACTTGAAGCCATTAAATATGTAAGCCTGATACCCAAGGGAGATCGAGTTAATTCTTCCGGTTACCCCAACTCCAATTTCCCTCCATGTGGTAGGTACAATTACATTATCCACACCTGGGCGTTCTGTCCCGTTAAATGTGGTAGGCTCGTGAAACTCATTGATAATCCCCATGGGAATTAGCATTAAACCACCCCTTAGATTTACATTATTTGCCACATTATAATTTATAAAAGCTTGTTCTACAAAAATCTCTTGAACATGTTCCACTTCTACTTCAGTAACAAATTGAACTTTATCGTTGAAATTATATCCAAAGAGTAATACCAATCGTTGTACATCCAATTCCCCGTTAGCTCCTTCGGGTTGATTATATAATACTTCACCGTATGCTCCCACGGTTACTGCCGAGGCATAATTACCTGATAGTAAACGTTGCGCAGCATTTATTTGCTTTTGTGGATCGAGAGTAATGGAATCCGTTTTAGTTTGCGCCGTAATTATCCCACAATAAAATAATAAAAAGACAAGGGTTATTTGTTTCATTATAGTTAGTTATTTTTATTTAGACTGATTTTAAATAATATAAAAAATAAAGAGCAAATATAATATCAAAGTTTTAATTTCAAAAACTTTATTTATAATTAATCTAAATAATTTTTCCACTTTAACAGTTTCGGGTTAGCACACATTTAATTAAGTTCAAATTATCTTAATTATAGGTCGCGAAGAGCTCTGTAGCCTTATTATGTGCAGCTTCGAAGGCCAACCACTGAACTCCTGTATCTATCTTGTTTTCAGTAAAATATGACAACATTTTTTCAGTAGGCATATTTCCGGTTAATTCATCCTTAGCCATTGGACAGCCCCCAAAACCTTGTATAGCTCCATCAAACCTTCGACAGCCTGCTTTATAGGCTGCATCTACTTTTTCGTGCCATCGGTTTGGTGTTGTATGCAAATGAGCTCCAAACTCAACATTCGGATATGCAGGAATTAAATGTGAAAACAAATAGTTAATATCTTCAGGAGTAGAGGTCCCTACTGTATCAGACAAGGACAATATCTGAGCTCCCATTTTAGCCAATTTTTCTGCCCATTCTCCGACAACTTCTACACTCCATGGATCACCATATGGATTTCCGAATCCCATGGATATGTATGTAACAACCTCTTTGTTAGTTGCATTGGCTATTTCAAGAATCTCACCCAGAACATCTGTGGATTGTACAATAGTTTTGTGCGTGTTACGCATTTGAAAATTCTCAGAAATAGAAAAAGGATATCCCAAATAATCAATCTCAGGGTGAACACTTGCATCATTTGCTCCTCTTACATTGGCTACAATAGCCAATAATTTACTCTTTGATTTGGACAGATCTAAATTTGCAAGTACTTCAGCAGTATCGGTCATCTGTGGTATGGCTCTGGGTGAAACAAAACTGCCAAAATCTATGGTATCGAAACCACAACCCAGCAAAGATTGAATATATGCAATTTTCCTCTCGGTTGGAATAAAACTTTTAATGCCTTGCATAGCATCTCTCGGGCATTCAATAATCTTCACTTTTTCGTGCATATGGCGAATCTAATATTTACCAAAATTAGTATTATTTATCCGAAAATAATAGGTAAATACCTATGCCAGAAAAGACGATTATTTGTAACCACTTAAGAAATATTTCAATACCGGAATGCTTTTTAATTTGTTTGGCAATAGACCCTGAAAGCAAAGCGATTGAAGAAAATATAAAGAATGTAACTATCATAAATAATAATCCAAGAACATAAAATTGAATTACTGTATCCAAATCTTTGCTAAAAAGAAATCCGGGGAAAAAAGCAAGGAAGAAAATAGTAACCTTCGGATTGAGTACATTCATAATAAAACCTTGTCTAAACAATTGACTCAAAGATTTTTTCGGAATCTCTGTATTATCCAGTGTAATATGCACCTTGGTATTGTATACCTTATAAGCCAGGTAAAACAAATAAAATGCTCCAAATAGTTTAACCACCAAAAATATCTGATCGTTTTCCTTAATTAGCGCTGAGACGCCAAATGCCAGGAATGTAGTATGAACTATACATCCGGTAATTAGGCCGGCTGTAGTTGAAATGCCATATTTTATACCATTGGATATGCTTTGTGTTAAAACATAAATATTATCGGGTCCCGGTGATATGGCCAGGGCAGCCGTTGCCAAGATAAAGGCAGAAAGTATTTCGTAATTCAAGTTAAGAATTTATGAGAATCATTGCTCAAAATACAAAAGTTTCCTGCTTTTCTTTATCTTACAAAAATTTTATTTATGAAAACTAAAATACTTTTAATGATGGCAGTCCTTGGTCTGGTGTCACTTAGCTTTACTTCCTTAAAAATGGATAAAAAATTAAATCAGACAAAAACGGAATACCAAAATACGAAGGACAGTGTTTTAAGACATGTGGTCCTTTTTAAGTTTAAGGAAGATACGTCTGAAGATCAGCTAGTTTCTTTTGAAGAGGCTTTTGGGGCTTTAACTGGTAAAATACCTCAAATCTCTGATTTCGAATGGGGTTTAAACAATAGCCCTGAAGGTCTGGATAAAGGATTTACACATTGCTTTTTTGTCAGTTTTAAAAGTGAAGAAGATCGTGCAATATATTTGCCACATCCAGATCATAAAGCGTTTGTCGGTCTTATAGGTCCTTCGGTAGATGATGTAATGGTGTTTGATTATTGGACAAATTAATAGTCTGGATTACCATTTTTGAGGTAAGGCATCACTAGCCGAATTCAAGGGAAATTAATTGACTGCGTTTAGGTTTGGTCAAGAATTGCCTTATTTATTTTTTTTACCAGTGCTGGGCCCTCGTAAATAAATCCTGTCCATAGCTGAATTAAATCTGCTCCTGCTTCTAGCTTTTCCAGGGCATCCTCTGAAGAATGAATTCCTCCCACCCCGATTATTGGAAACGCTTTATTACTGTTTTCAGATAAGAATCTAATAATTTCTGTACTTCTTTTCGCAAGGGGTTTTCCACTTAAACCTCCCTTTTCTTCTGTGAAAATTAAATCCGATTTCAGGTTCTCTCTTGCTATAGTAGTATTAGAAGCAATTATACCAGCAATCCGGGTTTCTTCAACAATTTGAATTATATCTAATAACTGATCATTCGTAAGATCAGGTGCTATTTTTAGAAGAATTGGCTTCTCGATTACGGCTTTTCTTTGTGCGTATTTAAGGTTTTCGCGTTTTAACGCCATCAAGAGCGCCGTAAGAGGTCCCTTATCCTGCAGTTCCCGGAGGCCAGGAGTATTTGGTGAACTCACATTCACCACAAAATAGTCTACATGATCAAAAAGGGCATCAAAACATATCAAGTAATCTTTGATGGCAAGGTTGTTTGGGGTGTTTTTATTCTTACCAATATTACCGCCTATTATAACATTGTGTTTTTTCTTTAAGTTTTCAACGGCTTCAAAAACTCCCAGGTTGTTAAAGCCCATTCTGTTTATTATTGCATGATCTGCTTTTAATCTGAAAAGTCTTTTTTTTGGATTACCAGCTTGTGGTTTAGGTGTTACAGTACCAATTTCAATAAAACCAAATCCAAAATTGGAGAGTTCGTTATATAATTTGGCATTTTTATCAAATCCGGCAGCAAGGCCTACAGGATTTTTAAATTTTATTCCAAAAATCTCTCGCTCCAATCGTTCGTCATCTATAAGATATAGAAATCTGAAGAAACCTGAAAATCCGATTTTAGATAGTAATTTAATAAATTTAAATGAAAGATGGTGTACTTTTTCCGGGTCCAAAAGGAAAAGAAAAGGTCTGATCAGGAGCTTGTACATAATCTATAAAAACTTTGCTCAAAAATACAAACTTCAATTAGGTTAGCGCTCCATTACTAACTATTTCGACTTTTATGAAGTGTTAAATTCACTCCGGAGGTGTATCCTCCTTAGAGGTTAATCCTTGTAGTGGTCTGCGTAGAGCCTCGAAACACAAACTAATATAACGCTGGTATTGATTTTCATTAAGTATTCCCACTAACTTTTGATCGCATATTTTAGAATTGGCGATAATCTGTGCACGAAGTGGTTTAAATTTTTCAGCCAGGGCGTGCAACTCTTCTTCATTACTCTGTGGATGCTTGTCCAATAGTACGTCCATTTGTTCCTCAATTAATTCATTAGATTTATTCAATTCCTCAATCCAGCCTTCCATTTGTACTAACTGCTCTTCACTAAGCTGAAATACTTTAATAATGGTTTCTGTATCCTTACCACCAAGACCCAAAGTACAGTCTACAGTTTGACCTATGCTTGTGAAGAAGATAAAAAACAGTAGAATAGAACAATAATTATTCAATTTCATGATCTCAAATCCTTTATGGAATTTATTAAATAAACTTATATATAAACTAAATTTTTTAACAAAAAGTATCCTTCCTATGAATTTAAACTTATAAAAAAAAGCTGCCAAATATGGCAGCTTTTCAATAGTTATCGGCGTATGCTTATTTTAAGGTGAAATTTACTCGCGCAAATAGGAATCTTCCTCCAACACCAAACTGTTGTGATCTACGAGACCAATCAAAACGACCACTACTTCTATTATTCCCGCCGTCAGCCAAAACTTCGGCTGCCCTGTCGGGATAAGTGTCAAATAAGTTGTTTGCCCCGACTGTAAATGTAAGGGAGGGTGTAGCCTTGTAACTAACCGCAAGATCTGTTACAAATTTGGAACTAAAAACCTGTTGCCTGTCAATATTTGTAGTTGCTTCTGTCACTTTTCCAAAATATACACCTCTTAAAAAGAATATCCATTTCTCCGAAGCCAGATTAAACGTCAAGTTCACTTTTGTTCTTGGTACCGCTTCTTCCAGATAAATCCGACTATCTTCAGGGAAGTAGGTATCTACCAAACCTGCGTCCACAATTACCGGGGATGCATTTATCGGGCCTACCTGTTGCGTCTTAGAAAAAGTAGCTGCTAAAACTGAATTAAGCATCCATCCATCCCACACATTAGCCCTTTGAGTAAGAACTACATCAATACCTCTTGATTCTGTATCAATTGCATTAGAAAAAAATGAAGCTGCCGATGCATTTGCCTGACTAAGCAGATTATCAAATTCTGTTCCGGTACCGGGACCTGTGAACTGTCCTGTATACACCACCCTATCGTTTATTCTAATAAAATACCCATCCCCCGTAATGGTAAGGTTAGCCGAAGGTATTTGAGCTGTTAAACCTATACTTACACTGCTCGATGTTTCTTCTATTAAACTTGGTATACCCACAAGATCGGCAACCCTACTATCATTGGAAAAAGTTCCCACCTCTTGAGGATTCCCATCTTGATCAAAAATAGTGGAAGTTGAATTAAAATATATCTGATGAAGAGATGGTGCTCTAAATCCGGTATTTACAGCACCCCTAAGATTAATTTCATCAGTAATTTTAATTCTTGAAGAGAGCTTGAAGTTAAAAGTAGATCCAAAATCGCTGTAATTTTCGAAGCGAGCGGCTAAGCTCACAAGTACATTTTCAGAAAAATCGGCCTCAAAATCCAGATATCCTGCAACACTGCTTCGGTCTCTCGATAATTCATTGTTAGGGCTAAATCCTGGAAATACCTGCGATCCGCCAGGCCTGGAATTTCCAAAGAAATCCTGTGACGGTTGCTGTGTTGAAAGTGTAATTACTTCTCCTACGTCAGTATATTGGGCATAAGACGACTCCTGCCCGGCAACAATTTCATAATTCTCATAACGGTATTCCGCACCGAAAGCGACATTAAAACCACTAAAGATATCATCATAAAACTGGGTAATATCCAGGTTGGTTGTATTTTGCGCAAAGGAAAACCCACCAGCGTCAAAGGTAGTAGGTGATCTACTTTGCAGGGAAGCATTAAAGGTATTTCCTATAGTATAAAGGAATGCATTCTTTCCATAAGTATTACTGAAATCCACACTCCAATCACCTATTTTTCCCTTGATACCAATTGCTATAGATTGATCCTTAATATTTGAATTTATTTCCGGTAGAAATCCATTAAGATATGCAGGAGTGTAGGTTCTACTTTGATTAGGAAGCCTGTAAAAACCAGCTGAATTACCTGTTCTTGAGCTAATCCCCGCAAAAGAATAAAGTTCTGTTCCATAATCGTCCAGGGGTAGTGTAAAATTAGCGAAAAAACGACCACCCCTCAATGCGGACTGGCCTACTCTCATATTAAAATCACTTCTTACTTGCCCCCTTGCCGTCAATTCAGATTCTGTATTATCAACCACGAGAATAGGCTGTAATTCTGCTTTAGTAGTTGCTCCCATTATATCAATTCCTGCAGCATTTGCGTATTGAATTACATCGGTTACATCGTCATCCAGTAAGGCAGATACATCATAACCATCTGCGTTTGCAAATCGTTCTACCGTATTGTATTGATTATACACATCACCTTCCCATTCTTTCATTCGACTATAATCCTGACGAACATCAAAATCTCCGGAAAAATTTAAATATCCCCCTCTTTCACCCAAAGAAATTCCATAGCTACCAGCTACATTAGTAGCTTCACCATCTGAGCCCCCTGTTTGCTCATTGGCATTCTTTGAAAAATTCGCACCGGTAGTTATGTTAAGATTTAATTCACCTGAATCTTTATTAAGAATAATATTGATTACACCTGCAATAGCATCCGAACCATATTGTGCAGCAGCTCCATCTCTGAGTACCTCAACGCGCTGTATTGAAGCCGTAGGAATAGAATTTAAATCTGTTCCTACACTTCCTCTACCAAATGTACCATTGACATTTACCAGTGAAGATGTATGTCTTCTTTTTCCATTAACCAAAACCAATACCTGATCTGGTCCTAAACCTCTGAGTGAGGCAGGGTCTATATGGTCCGTTCCATCTGAAATGGTTTGTGTATTGGAAGTAAATGACGGGGCTACATAATTTAAAATCTGGTTTAAATTAACCTGAGGAGCTATAGCCGCCAATTCCTTAACATCTATAACATCTACAGGAACCGCACTCTCTGTAGCAACTCTGTTGGGGTTACGAGAACCTGTAATAATTACCTCACTCAATTCCAAACCGGAAACCAGGGTGATGTTCAGAATAGTACTATTTACGAGAACTTCTAGAGGTTCGTACCCTATAAAAGAAACTATTAACCTGTCACCAAGAATTGCATCAATGGTAAACTTTCCATCAAAATCCGTAGTGGTTCCAACGCTTGTACCTTTCTTTACAAGAGAAGCTCCAACAAGCGGAACCCCCTGATCATCGCTAACCGTTCCACTTATCTGCCCATTTGCAATGCAAATAGCTCCGAAAACAAGAACCAAAATAATTAAGTAATGCTGTTTCATATCTTATCCAATTTGAGTTAATATCCTCATAAGGTAGAAAACTTATTTTAAATTGTCAGTTATATAGTACTTTCTTCACTTGGTTTTTGAGCTAATCAACTATTATTATTCTGTTTGAGGCTTTGAAGTAATATTGTAATTTTGATACAAACTTATTAAGTATGCAAAAAATAATTGACCGTTTTATTAGCTATGTAACTATAGATACTCAGAGTGATCCAAATTCAAATGATACCCCGAGTACGGAAAAACAATGGGTGCTGGCTAATAAACTTACAGAGGAATTAAAACAAATTGGATTGGAAGATGTATCGATTGATAAGAACAGCTATATTATGGCTACCCTCCCTTCAAATATTAAAAAAGTGGTGCCAACGGTTGGCTTCATTTCGCATTTTGATACAACCCCTGATTTTTCTGGAACCAATGTAAAACCTCGTTTGATTCATAATTATGACGGAAAGGATATTATCCTTAATAAAAAAAACAATATTGTACTCTCACCCGATTATTTTGATGATTTACTTCTTTACAAAGGACAAACCCTTATTGTTACGGATGGCACTACTCTGCTAGGAGCAGACGATAAAGCTGGTATTGCTGAAATAATGACGGCGATGGAGTATCTTATTCACCATCCGGAAATAAAGCATGGCCCTATCCGTATTGGTTTTACCCCGGATGAGGAGATAGGTCGAGGAGCACATAAATTTGATGTTAAAAAATTTAATGCGGATTGGGCATATACTATTGACGGGAGCCAGATAGGCGAATTGGAATATGAGAATTTTAATGCTGCGGGAGCAAAAATTACCGTTACAGGTAAAAGTGTACATCCCGGATACGCTAAGGGAAAAATGGTAAATGCAATTGGCCTCATTAATGAATTAATTAATTTATTGCCAAAAGAAGAAGTGCCGGAAAAAACAGAAGACCGTGAAGGATTTTTTCATATAAATTACCTTCGGGGTGAAATTGAAAAAGCAGAGTTGGAACTCATAATAAGGGATCACGATCAGTCTTTATTTGAGAAGAGAAAAAAGTTGTTAAAGAATATTGTCAATGGATTGAATGAAAAACATGGCGATTTCTTATCAGTGGAGATAAAAGATCAGTACTTCAATATGAGGGAAAAGATAGAACCAGTTTTTCATGTCGTTGAAATTGCCAAAAAAGCAATGCAGGAACTAGACATAGAACCAATCATTAAGCCCATTAGGGGTGGTACAGATGGTTCACAACTTAGTTTTATGGAACTGCCTTGTCCAAATATTTTTGCGGGCGGACATAATTTTCATGGAAAGTACGAATACGTACCGGTTGAAAGTATGCAAAAAGCAGTTGATGTTATAGTGAAAATTTGCGAAATTGTAGCCAGCAAATAGTTGGTTATATGGATATTGGAGATAAAGTAGATGCCTATTATTCCAAAAATCAAAAATTCAGGGAGGGAATCGCACAATTAAGGGAAATTGCCTTGAAAACCCAATTGGTAGAAACTCTGAAATGGGGCTCTCCTGTGTACACTATCGACAATAAAAACGTGTTGGGGATAATGGCTTTTAAAAATCATTTTGGCATTTGGTTTTTTAACGGAGTTTTCCTCAGTGATCCCAAGGGAGTTTTGGAAAATGCACAGGAAGGCAAAACAAAATCCATGAGGCACTGGAGATTTAAGGCGATAAGTGATATAGATGAAGCAGGTGTTCTTGAATATATAATGGAAGCTATCGCAAATCAAAAGAAAGGCTTGGCATTAAAGCCATCGCCAAAGACAGAAATAATCATCCCTAAACTATTATTGGACGCTTTGTTAGAAAACACCACGCTGAACGAGCAATTTAATGCACTCACTCCTTATAAACAGAGAGATTATTGCGAGTACATTGCAGAAGCAAAACAACAAAAAACAAAGGAATCGCGTCTTAATATGATAATTCCAATGATTTCCAAGGGCCTGGGTTTGAATGATAAATACAAATAAATTAACAACTTGCTATTAAGCTTCTATATTAAATTTCTTAAAAGGAGCCATATTTACTTATATCTTTATTTATTATTGAGGCAATTTCCAGCCATTATGATAAGATGCCATCATAATCTCATTAGCTGTTTTATCAGTAAATCTACCACTATCTGCATCCCAATATATTCTATTCCCGGATTTGTATGCAACATTTCCCATATGGCAAACCATGGCTGCATCATAACCTACTTTAATAGGGGCATTTAGGTTCCTTGGGTCTCTGCTTATAACCGCCTCTATAAAGTTCTTGGTATGAAGATCCAGACCACTTCCCTGATTCTGTTGCAACGGTACTGATTCCATTCTTGGGGTGCCTTCCTTACCCCAGCCCTGAAATTCATTTTCAGGGATTACTTCCCAGCCACTTCTATCTAAGATCAAGGTGCCATTATTTCCAATAAAGGCTATCCCATGATTTCTTCCATAATTCCCTCCGTCAATACCGGTAGCATGCTCCCATAATATGGAAAAATCATCATATTCAAAAACAGCCTGTAATGAGTCTGGTGTTTCTGAAGCATCATCTGGATAGGCAAATTTTCCTCCAAGAGCCATTACAGATATTGGCGTTCCGGCTTTCATTCCATATAAAGCATAATCCATCAGATGAACGCCCCAATCTGTCATAAGGCCACCTGCATAATCCCAAAACCACCTAAAATTAAAATGAAATCTGTTGGCATTAAATGAGCGTTCCGGGGCAGGTCCTAACCACATTTGGTAATCAACACCAGCAGGAGTTTTCTCGTCTGCCAATATTGGAACAGGTTTCATCCATCCCTGATATGCCCAGGCTTTTGCCAATCTTATTTCGCCTAACTTACCGGAATGCACAAAATTAATAGCATCCACAAAATGAGGCTGACTGCGTTGCCATTGACCAATCTGAACAATCCTATTGCTATTCTGAACAATATTTAGCATGAGCTCACATTCCTGCATTGAATTCGCAATTGGTTTTTCACAATACACATCTTTTCCAGCACTTAAAGCATCGGTCAATTGCAGGCAATGCCAGTGATCTGGTGTCCCAATAACCACAAAATCAATATCTTTATTATCCAACATTTTCCGATAATCCTTGTACCATTGTGGTTTCTTAATACCGGCCTTTTCGAGCTCTGAAGTTCGTCGTGAAAGTACGCTTTCATCTACATCGCAAAGTGCTATAACATTGACTTCATTTATTTTTAAAAGAGAAAGTAGATTGCTAAATCCCATACCATTACAACCAATTAATCCCATATTAATCTGATCGTTTGGGCCAACTTTTTTACGCATTGAAGCTAGAAGCTCAACTGGAAATAGAAACGAAGTAGCTGATCCTAAAACATATAATGAGCTTTTCTTAATAAACTTTCTTCTGTTCGTGTTCATATAATTATTTTATTGAAAAGTTTAATATAAAGAATTTCAGCCAATTATTAGGTCAAAAAAAACACCGGTATTGACCGGTGTTTTTTAATGAAATTGTTTTTAATTCTAACTTTCCTTTGGAACAACATTCAATTTGGCGCTCAATTCCATAGAAATGGAAGATCTGTCAAATTTAAGCCTTCCGGCCATGGTCTCAATAATACAGGAAAAATCCTTGTCGTTCAAATCCACAACTTTTCCATACAAGCCACTTTTAGTCACTATTTTATCACCTTTCTTTAATGCTCGCGCAAATTTCTTTTCATCTTTTTGACGTTTCATCTGTGGACGTATCATAAAAAAATATGCCACCGCAAAGATGAGTATCATCGGAAGAAATTGTCCTATATCACCCATAATTTTTTGTTGAGTTTTGTATTACTTATTTAACAGGGCCTAATGCTGCCGAAGGTCCCCCGTCTTTAGGGTTAACAAATGCTTTAATTCTTAAAATTTCTTTTCCTTTTTCCGTATTCGCATTTACAGTAATGGTCTTAGTAATCTGATTTTGACCTGAACCATTAAATTTCACAAGAAGTTCACCTGTTTCACCCGGTGCAATTGGATCTTTAGGTGGATTAGGAACTGTACACCCGCAACTACTTGTTGCATTTGTAATAATTAAGGGCGCATTACCCGTGTTTGTGAAATTGAAGATAGTCTCCTGTGGAGTACCTTGAGTGATAGTTCCGAAATCGTGTTCCGTTTTTTCAAAATTCATTACAGGTAGGTTTTTAGCCTGCATGTCTCTTTCTGCTGCAACTTCAACGTTTTCAGTATTTACCTTGCTCGAAGCATTCTCCTTACATGAGCTAAGCACTAACGCTGCGGTTAAACCGAGGGCAATAAATAATCTTTTCATTGTAATTTAAGTTTAAGATTTGCTTGCAAAATTAAGAAATATTTGTTTATAATAACCCTCTGCCTGTTTTTTTCAATTTTCCATCAATCCTATATTCCTTTACTAATTTATCCAATATGCCATTAATAAAGATACTGCTCTTAGGAGTAGAATACTCTTTTGCAATTTCTAAATACTCATTAATGGTGACTCGTTCGGGGATGGAAGAAAAACCAGTTAGTTCACAAATGGCCATTTTTAAAAGTATAGCATCTATATCTGCAATTCTATCCTTATCCCAGTTAGGTGTTTTTATTTGAATTTCTTCTTCAAATTTTTTATTATTTAAGAGAGTTTTTGTTAATAATTGATCAGCAAAGACCATGTCATCTGAGTCTTTTAAAAGCTTTGGTAAAAAGAAGGATTGACTATATTCTTCATTTACCTTCCTCAATTGTTTCAGTACAAAGGTATTTACCAGAGGGATGTCGTCTACCCAGGTTAATTTATCATCCTCAAAATATTCATAAATCCTTTCATTTGGAGCTATAACCTCCTTAAAGAGATTTGCAATTAGATTTTTATCTTCTTCATAGCTGCGTTCTCCCATGAGCATATATTGCTCAAAGAGTTCACTCTTTTTTATTTCATTAAATACTATTTTTATATAATCCTGGTGCAGATCCCAATTATTCAATTTCCGTCTAACCAATTCATTTTGTATCAGCGAATTATTAACAATTTGCTTAAGTACTGCATTGTTCAGAAACTTTTCCCTAACCGGGTATTTTTCGTCATTTGTATTCAAATATTTCTTGGAAGATAATCTGATGAAGTTTTCCTCCATTTTATGGAGTTCCATTAGAAGACTTAAAACAAGTAGATAGAGGATATAGGTGTTGTCAATGCTTATTCGAAGAAAGTTTTTCTGTTTTTCTAATGATTCATCGTGCGATAGGGTTAAGGCGTAAATGCATTGCATCACTTTTACTCTGATTTGCCTTCGTGTAAGCATTTTAAAGAACCTTGTGTTAAATTAGAAATACGAAACGCCGCAAAAATACTAATCTATTTTAAATCCAAACCTAATTATATGTTTATCTTATAAGTTTTATAACATTTGTTTTGGGACCAATCAGCTATATTTGTTCATTGATTAAAACCTATTTGCATTACCAGCCATTTTAATGAAAGAACTCAGGCACTTAGACAAATACTTCAAAAAATATTGGTTTAAATTACTTATCGGCATTATCATCACCATTATAGCAAGGATATTTCAATTGGTTATGCCTTCCTATGTAAAAAAATCTATAGAAGTTGTTGAAAAATATGTGGCTATACAAATTACAGAGCCCCAGGCTAGAGATTTGCTTTTGGAATATATCCTGATCATTGTTGGGGCGGCATTACTCTCAGGATTCTTCACCTTCTTAATGCGACAGACCATTATAAATGTATCGCGATACATTGAATATGATTTAAAAAACGAAGTTTTCGATCATTACCAACTTTTAAGTCTAAATTTTTATAAAAAGAACCGCACCGGTGACCTAATGAACAGGATAAGTGAGGATGTTGGGCAAGTGAGGCTTTATACCGGACCCGCAATAATGTATGGAATTCAAACACTCACTTTATTTGTTTGTCTGATTCCTCTAATGTTTATTAAGGCTCCAACCATAGCATTTTATTCCCTATTACCATTGCCCATACTTTCCGTTTTGATATATCAGATAAGTAAAATAATTCATAAGCGAAGTACCAAAGTTCAGGAATACCTGTCAACTTTGTCAACCTTTGCTCAGGAAACGTTTTCTGGAGTATCAGTAATAAAGGCATATAGTCTGGAGCCTCAGATAAACAATGAAGTAATCATACTGGCTAATGAAGGAAAAGAGAAAAGCATGGATCTGGCCAAAGTAAACGCCTGGTTTTTTCCATTGATGATTCTGTTAATTGGAATCAGTAATATTTTTGTTATTTATGTAGGGGGTAAGCAATATATAAATGGTGAAATCTTATCTATTGGCACCATAGCAGAATTCATACTATATGTGAATATGTTAACATGGCCGGTTGCCGTTGTAGGTTGGCTAACTTCTATTGTGCAACGTGCAGAAGCTTCACAAAAGAGGATAAATGAGTTCTTAGAAGAACAACCTGAGATAAGTAATGAAGTTTCAGAAGACACCCCGATTAAAGGAACCATAGAATTCAAGAATGTCACATTTACCTATGAAGACACAAATATTACTGCACTTAACGATATATCTTTCACTATTAATGAAGGTGAAACGGTTGCAATTATTGGAAAAACCGGTTCTGGAAAATCCACGATCCTGGATCTGATTGCCAGGCTTTATGACACCTCTTCAGGTAAGATTTTAATTGACAACGTCCCGGTTCAAAGATTAAATTTACATAGCCTGAGAGAATCTATTGGCGCCGTTCCGCAAGACGCATTTCTATTTTCTGATACCATAAAAAATAACATTAAATTCGGCAAAGAAGAAGCAACGGAAAACGAAATTTTGGAAGTTGCCCGAAAGGCAGCTGTGCATGAAAACATCATGGGTTTTTCTAAAAAGTATGATACCATTCTGGGCGAACGGGGAGTAACCCTTAGTGGAGGTCAAAAACAGCGTGTTTCAATAGCCAGGGCTCTATTAAAAGACCCCAGGATATATCTGTTCGATGATTGCCTATCCGCTGTGGACACAGAGACTGAAGAAGAAATATTACACAACCTAAAACAAGCTTCACATCTAAGGACTACCCTAATAGTAAGTCATCGTGTTTCTTCGGCCAAAAATGCGGATAAGATTATAGTCCTGGAAGATGGAAAAGTACTCCAAGAGGGCACTCACAATGAATTGATTGAAATAAACGGCTATTACAAGGAGCTATATATCAATCAACTATCAGCGAAAGAAATCTAGAAAAATGTTGCTGGATACGCTTTTTTTTTTCATTTTTGAATATATTTTAGGAATAAATATTAACTAGATATTTAACAAATGAGAGATAAAGATTTAATGGATCAGGAAGAAATTTTCTCAAAAGTATTAAGAGCTGGCAGAAGGACATACTTTTTTGATGTTAGGAGTACAAAGGCGGGAGATTATTATCTGACCATTACTGAGAGTAAAAAATTTACGCATGATGATGGCTCGTTCCATTATAAGAAACACAAAATATATCTCTATAAAGAGGATTTTCAATCCTTTAGAGAGATCATGGAAGAAATGATGGACTATATAATTGACGAGAAAGGGTCTGAAGTCATCTCAGAAAGACATCAAAAGGACTTCAAAAAGGAAGAGCCGGGTCAGAACGGGGAGATTTCCTCCACAGATAATTTCACAGATTTAGATTTTGATGATATCTAAACTTTTATCACAAAAACAACTAAACGATCTTTGTATTCAAAGGTCGTTTTTTGTTTATATACCCTAACTAATTTAAATCTCCACAGAAAATGAGAAAAACCATCACAACATTACTTCTTATCTTCTCCTTTATAGGCATAGCACAGCATTCGATTGATCTTAATTATTATTTACCACAGAATATCACCTATGATGAAAACATACCCAGGCCAGCTGATATAATTGGTCATGAAGTTGGCGAATGGCATGTTACACACGATAAGTTAATGATTTATATGCAAACATTAGCGGAGAAAAGTAATCGCATAAGTATTGAAAATCGCGGCTCTACTTTTGAAGGCAGACCAATTTTGTTACTAACTATCACATCCCCTAAAAACCATAATAATCTGGAACAAATAAGAGCAGAACATATTGCACTTACAGAAACCGGAAATACCACAGCTTCAATAGAAAATATGCCCATTGTAGTATATCAGGGTTTCTCTATTCACGGCAATGAACCCAGCGGATCAAATGCAGGATTAGCATACGCTTACTACCTTGCTGCAGCTCAGGGTCCTGAAATTGATGAATTGCTGGACAATTTAGTCATTCTTATGGATCCGTCATTTAATCCGGATGGACTTCAGCGTTTTGCCTATTGGGCCAATACCAACAGAAGTATCAACCTAAATTCAGATAATAACGAAAGAGAGTATCACGAAGTTTGGCCTGGTGGCCGGACTAATCATTATTGGTTTGATTTAAATCGGGATTGGCTTCCAGTACAGTTACCCGAAAGTCGTGCCAGAATAGAAACATTCCATAAATGGTTGCCAAATATTCTAACAGACCACCATGAAATGGGCACTAACTCAACCTTCTTTTTTCAGCCTGGTGAACCAACAAGAGTTCATCCTTTAACACCGGCTATGAACCAGGAGCTAACAGCAGAAATAGGTGGCTACCATGCCAAAGCATTAGACAAAATAGGATCTCTTTATTATTCAGAGGAAGGATATGATGATTACTATTATGGTAAGGGATCTACTTTTCCCGATGTCAACGGAGGTATTGGAATTTTGTTTGAACAAGCCAGTTCAAGGGGGCATATACAAGATACTGAAAACGGTATCCTTACTTTTCCATTTTCAATCAGAAATCAGTTCACAACTGCGTTATCAACCATTGAAGCTGCCAAAAATATGCGTGTAAAGATTCTTTCTTATCAGATGGAATTTTTCCGAAACATGAGAAACGATGCAGTAAAAAGCAGGACTAAATCCATAGTTTTTGGGGATAGCAAGGATGCAGCCAAAACCTGGCATCTTGCAGAAATACTTGACCGGCACAAAATTAACTTCCATGAACTTGCAAGCGATGTTACAATTGGTAATAAATCATATAAAAAAGATCATAGTTATGTGGTTCCTATGAATCAGAAAAATTATAAGTTAATAAAGGCCATGTTTGAAAAGCGAATTACATTCACAGATAGTTTGTTTTATGATATTTCGGCATGGACATTTCCCCTTGCATTTAATGTTGATTATACAGAATTGGAATCCCTGACAAATGCAGGACCACAAATTACCGACTTTAAACCGCTAACAGGGACTGTGAGTCAACAAAGTAATTATGCGTATTTATTTGAATGGCACGAGTACTATACACCCAGAGCACTAAATCAGATTTTATCTAAAGGACTTAGAGCTAAGGTAGCTAAGTCGCGGTTTACGCTCAACAATAACACTTATGATTATGGAACAATAATGATTCCGGTGCAAAACCAGGTGTTAAACAGCAGTGATTTGCACGTATTTCTAAAAGAAGTAGCTGAAGATAGTAAGATCATGATAACGGCTGTGAATACAGGTTTATCAGAAGGAATTGACTTAGGTAGTAGGGAATTTGATCCTGTTAAAAAACAAAAAGTCGCCATAGTAGTAGGTAGTGGTATAAGATCTTACGATGCGGGCGAAATTTGGCATTTATTTGACACACGTTATAATATGAAGATTACCAAAATTGATAAGGAGTATCTTAATTCTGTTGATTTGAGTTCTTACACAGATATTATAATACCAAGAGCATCAGGTAAAAATTCTAATGATAAAATTGTGGCTAAAAAGTTAAATGATTGGGCAAAAGCCGGTGGAACGCTTATTGGTTACGGAAATATTGCGAATTGGTTTAATAAACATGAGCTTATGAAGTTAAAATTTAGAAAAGACACCCTTGTAGCAAGGGATATTTCATTCGGACAGAAGTCTGACTTCCTTGGGGCGCAGGTTACAGGTGGCGCAATATTCGAGGCTAAACAAGATCGTTCTCACCCTATTAATTTTGGATTCAAAAACAATAGAGTGTCCATGTTTAGAAATACAAACGTTTATATTGAACCAGATAAGGATAGTTATAACAATCCAATTCGGTATACCAATCAACCTTTACAAAGCGGCTATATTTCTGAAGAAAATTTGGAAATGATTAAAGGTAGTGTTCCTTTTAAGGTACAAAGACTTGGCAAAGGCCGCGTTGTTTTATTTACAGATGATACTAACTTCAGGGCCTTTTGGTATGGAACAAATAAATTTCTTATGAACGCTATTTTCTTTGGAAAAATGATGTAATAAGCCCAATTTTTGAATTGCCCAATTTTCGTCTAGTTGTGGCCATCAGTTAATAGGCGATGAAATTAGAGTTAATGAAGTTACTTTTTTTAACTTATAACTACTAACTTTAATCCTGTATAAAAAAACTTCAATAGATGGCAAGAACACCAAGTAATATGTTGCCTTTGGGCACAATTGCCCCTAGTTTTAATTTACCAGATACCGTAACTGACAAAATGGTCAGCCTTGATCAAATAAAAGGTGAAGAAGGTAGTCTGATCATGTTTATCTGCAATCATTGTCCTTTTGTTAAACATGTAAATTCTACAATAACACAATTGGCGACTAATTACCAATCTAAAGGAATAGCTTTTATTGCAATTTCTAGTAATGATGTGGTAAATTATCCTCAGGACGCCCCGGAACTTATGAAACAAACAGCATTACAAGAAGGTTATAGTTTTCCCTATTTATTTGACGAATCGCAGGAAGTGGCCAGGGAATATGCGGCCGCATGTACGCCGGATTTTTATCTTTTTGACAAAAACCTAAGACTTGTTTATAGAGGCCAATTAGACGATTCCAGGCCAGGAAATGGAATACCCTTAACCGGATTGGACCTAAGTAACGCTTTAGAGGGATTGTTAAACAGTAAACCAATAAATCCGGTTCAAAAACCGAGTATAGGTTGTAATATAAAATGGAAATAAAATTTGAAGCCGTATCAAGTAGTACCTGTGAGCTTTATTGTAAAATTGGAATAAAAGCATACAAAGAGCACTATCTGCACTTATGGAAAAATAATGATCCTACCCCTTACATTGAAGAAAGTTTTACCATAGATGTCGTAAGACATGAATTGAATGATAATTTATCCTCTCTTTGGTTAATCTATAAGGAAGATACTGCAGTTGGTATTCTTAAACTAATTAAAGATACTCCAACAGGATCCCACACTACAAAGGAATCCCTTTTACTGGAAAAAATATATATCTTAAATAAATTCTCCGGTAATGGGATAGGGAGCCTTGCTCTAAGTTGGGTTGAAACATACTGCAAAAACTGGAATAAGCAGGTGTTATGGTTAGAAACTATGCAAAAAGGACCAGCATTGAATTTCTATCTTAAAAACGGATATCATATTTTAAACGAAAAGCAATTGAAATTTGATCAGGTTTTAGATAATCAAAAGCCGATGTACGTGCTTTTGAAAAAAGTAAAAAAACCTTTGTTTTTTAGTTGACATTTATTTGCCCTGGCCTGTCAAATCCAATCCTCTCTTTGTAAAAGATTTTTAATATGGCTGTAATGATGGTTACCATGCCAGACATATCGGCCAATATTTTCCTCTATAGTAGTTGATTCTTTACTCTCAGGATGTATAAAACTGCGTTTCAAGTCTGGAGAAGAAAGCCCTTTAAGTAAATATACCAGTTTAGCATGTACTGCACTGAGATGGTTAAGCGATAATTCAATAGGGGCCGTCCGAGTATCAAAAAGTGCTGCCCATTCCTTTTCAAGGTAGGGTTTTATTATGGGAGTTTCTTCTGTCAATGCCCACTTAAATCGAATATAGCTATGATTGTGGCTATCGGCAACATGATGAATAACCTGGCGTACAGTCCACCCGCCAGGTCTATAGGGAGTCTCCAATTGATTAGTCGACAATTCCTTTACCAGCAATTCCAATCTATTCGGGTAATGTTCCAAAATATTAATCCATTCCGAAACTTGCTCTACTGAAATTGAAGAAGACACTTCAAATTTACCGATGGGATACCGCAATTCTTCTAGTTTTATTTCTTCCATATTTCAAAAATAACGATTTTGATTTCCTGTAGCTAAGCTATAACCCTTATAGTATGTTTTAATTTTCAGCAGTTAGGACTGTTTAATTCGCTAAATTTTAATAGATATTTAACCTGATATTGACCAAAATCAATTCATTAACTACTAATTTTATAGACTTTTAAATTTCAACTTAAAAAAATTAAATATGGCTACAATTCGATTGGGCGACATTGCCCCTGATTTTACTGCTGAAAGCACTGTAGGAACGATTAATCTTTATAATTATTTAGGCGACGGTTGGGGTATTCTTTTTTCGCATCCAGCTGACTTCACCCCTGTTTGTACAACTGAACTTGGGACAGCTTCTAAATTTAAAGCAGAATTTGACAAACGAAATGTAAAGATGTTAGCCCTTAGTGTTGATGGCAAAGATTCTCATAATGAATGGATAAAGGATATTAATGAGACACAAAATACTACGGTTAACTTTCCTATAATTGCGGATGAGGATAAGAAGGTTTCCTCTTTATACGATATGATACATCCTAATGCCGATAATAATCTTACGGTACGTTCAGTGTACATAATAGCTCCTGATAAGACCGTTAAACTTATTATTACCTATCCTGCTTCTACCGGTCGTAATTTTCACGAATTATTAAGGGTTATTGATTCTCTGCAACTAACTGCTTATCACAAGGTAGCTACTCCGGCCAACTGGAACCATGGGGAGGATGTAGTGGTAAGTCCATCCATACCAACTGATGAAGCACGCGATATGTTTACAAAAGGAGTAGAAGAAATTAAACCTTACCTCCGAATGACACCGGATCCTACAGCGGTATAAAAGAACTTTAGTATGAATATAGGCCTTCTGATCACAGGAGGCTTTTTTTTATCTCTAATTACAGGGCCATAAAATTAATTGGTATCAACCCTAACTTTTTGAGATGTAGGAATCTGCGAGCCCGAATACAGAAATGATTTACAAAATTTAATATTTATTTAAGCTTAAGCTTTGTCTTTTGTCCAACCTTCCTTAATTTTATCATTGTATTACACAATCTGACATTCCCCCTTTTTGTAAATAACTTCAAGAAATACTTATTTAAGTGGTTTCCAGGTAGGGTTTACAACTACACAGGTGTTATATAAACAAGAAAGTTCCCCATAAAATAACCATAATAAGTTGCTATGTCTGTTTTTTTTGTAATCCTATTCTTTTTGTTAGCTATCAATTTAGTTCTCCTTGCTTTTAGTGTGAACAGCGCTAAATAAAAAACTTCTTTCGAAAAATTGAAAGAAGTTTTACACAATTTAATAGATAATTCTAAGGGTATCCCCTCCTCTGTTATTTTTTACGGAATTATTGTTATTTATTTAACTTCCATAAGCTCAACATCAAAAACCAGGGTAGCGTTTGGAGGTATTACATCACCGGCACCAGCACTCCCGTAACCAAGGTCAGATGGAATTACAAAACGTGCCTTATCACCTACTTTTAATAAACTAATTCCTTCATCCCATCCGGGTATTACCTGTCCTATTCCTAATTGAAAGTCTATAGGCTGATTGCGCTGGTAGGACGAATCAAATACTTGTCCGTTAGTCAAGGAACCTTCATAATGAACAGAAACAGTATTTCCTTTTGTCGCTTTATTACCATCTCCCTTTTTAAGAATCTTGTAACGAAGTCCACTGTTTGTTTTATCAAATCCAGAGGCAACTTTTTCCAATTCTGCTTCTGCTTTATTCTTTTCTTCCTGCAATCTAATTTCCCGTGAACTTTCAAAGGATGTAAAAGCTTCTACGGCATTCCATGATTCTGCTTTGCTTCCAACACGAACAATTTCCAGGCTATCAATTGAATCACCCTGAGCAATTTCATTAACAATCTTCTGTCCTTCAATAACATTTCCAAAAACGGTGTGCTTATTATCCAACCATGGCGTAGCAATATGTGTAATAAAGAACTGACTTCCATTGGTGCCAGGACCTGCATTGGCCATAGAGAGAACTCCAGGTCCTGTATGTTTTAGGTCCGGGTGAAACTCGTCATCAAATTTATAACCGGGATCTCCTGTTCCGGTTCCCTGAGGACAACCACCTTGAATCATAAAATCCGGGATTACTCTGTGAAAGCTCAGTCCATCATAATATGGTATGTTTTTTGGTTTGGAACTATTTTCCAGGTTTCCTTCAGCTAGTGCTACAAAATTACCCACAGTACCAGGGGTCTTATCATAGGTTAACCTTACTGTTATTTCTCCTTTTGAAGTATTGAATTTTGCGTAAATTCCGTCTTGCATATCTTATTTTTTTAATAAGCTGCAAAGGTAATAAATTTAAATTGACAGGTGTTTATTTTATACTTCTTATAGCCTGCATTTGGTACTAATATAGAAATAGTAAGAAAGTATTATTTACCTCCTTCCATATTTGTTGAACTTGTGCCATATTTATCAAATAAATATACTAAACTGGCCATTGTGGCTGCTCCAAGTTCAAGTTCACGTCTATTAACATGTTCAAATGTATCAATCTCAGCATGATGATAGTCGAAATACCGCTGTGAATCCGGACGCAATCCTGCAAGAACAATTTGGTCATTTTTTAAAGGACCAATATCGGCACCGCTTCCTCCTTTCTCAAACAAATGAATCAGATATGGTTCAAAAAGAGGTTTCCACCGTAAAATCTTGGCAAAATCAGTTTCCTGGCAGTCAAAAGAAAATCCTCTAGGTGCAAAGCCTCCTGAATCACTTTCTAAGGCAAATACATGTTTCTCTTTCTTATTTAAAGCAATCTCCGCATAGGTAGTTGCGCCTCTTAAACCGTTTTCTTCATTCATAAAAAGTACAACACGGATTGTTCGTTTAGGGATATATCCCGTTTTTTTTAATAACCGAAGAACTTCCATACTCTGAACACAGCCGGCACCATCATCGTGGGAACCATCACCAAGATCCCAGGAGTCCAGGTGGCCACCAACTACTATTATTTCTTCAGGATATGTAGTGCCCTTTATCTCTCCAATAACATTGTAGGATTGAACGTCCTGCAGTTGCCTGCAATTTTGCTTAAAATAAAATTTTATCTCCGGATTAAGTTGCAATGTAGTGCTTAACAATTCAGCACCGTTGGTACTTATGGCAGCAGCAGGAATTCTATTATTTAGAGGGGTTTCCCCATAACTCATCGCTCCAGTATGGGGATAATCATCCAGACGAAGGCTCATAGAGCGAACAATAACACCCACAGCTCCATATTTTGAAGCTTCTTTAGCCCCCGAAGACCTTTGTTCCACGCTTGCAGAATAAGACTTAAATGTTTTAATCTGCGTTGGATCCATAGGTCGATTGTAAAAGACAATTTTACCTTCAATTTTAGCACGACCAAGTTTTTCCAATTCTTCAATACCATTTACTTCAATAACATTCGCTTTGATACCTCCTGAAGGGGTAGCAATAGAACCACCCAATGCACAAATAGGTACGTTATTCGTAATTCCCGGTTTACTTTCAATATAGGCAAATTCAGGTACCCCCCTAACCCATTTAGGAACCATTACTGGTTGTAACCATACTCGATCCAGGCCTAGGGAATCCAATTTATGTTTGGTATACTCAACTGCTTGTTCAGCTTGAACAGAACCTGTAAGACGACCCCCAATCTGATTGGATAAATAATTCAACCAATCATAAGCCTTCCCCTGAGTGAGTGATGTATTATAAATTGCTTTTAACTGTTCCTTGTCATCCGTTTGCGACCAGATAGGTCCAACCATTAATAGAAGTAGTAGGCCTAAATTTTTCATTGTTCTTTTTCTAATTGGGATTTATAGGTTTCAATATTAGCCTTTATTTTATCATCGAGCTCTGGTTCCTTAATATCTTTGTATTTTTTTAACGATTCTAGCAATATAGTAGCCACAATTAATCTCGAAGCATTCTTATCATCAGCGGGAATAACAAACCACGGTGCATTTGTTTTAGACGTTCTGTTTATGGCTTCCTCATAACAATGCTGATAAGTATCCCAAAGATTGCGTTCTTTTAGATCACCAGGTGAGAATTTCCAATTTTTTTCATGCAGATGCAATCTTCTCAATAATCGCTGTCTTTGTTCTTCTTTAGAAATATTTAAAAAAAATTTGAAAACAAGAGTTCCATTTTCTGTAATATGGCGTTCAAAATCATTAATCTGTTTATAACGTTTGTCCCAGAATGATTTATCAATATCTGCCACTGTATTTATATTTGGAATATTCTCGCTTAAAATATACTCCGGATGGACCTTAGTTACCAATACATTTTCATAATGGGTTCTGTTAAATACCCCAAATTTTCCTTTTGGAGGGAGCGCAATATAGTGTCTCCAAATATAATCATGATCAAGTTCAAGTTCCGTTGGTACTTTAAAACTATGTACAACCACTCCTCTTACATTGCAATCTTTAAACACTTCACGAATAAGGCTATCCTTGCCAGAAGTATCCATTCCCTGAAAACAAATCAGGACGGCGTATTGGCCATGTGCGTATAGCGTATTTTGAAAATCACCTAAATCTTCACGCAGTTTTTCCAATTTTTTTTTGAGTTTCTTTTCTGTGCTGTCAAGATTTTCCAAAGTATTGCAATCTGCTAATTTTATATCAGAAACTATTTTGTAGGAGGCTATATCGATTTTCTTCATGAGTTGAATATATAATATTTTGTTGTCCTAATAAAGGCCCAAATTTAAAAATAACCTTTTATCCTTAATAATGTGTCATTCGACCTTTAATCGGGAAAGACCGGGTAATTAAACGAATAAATAAGGCAACGGGGGCGATGCTCTTTATCTTTACCATGCCTAAATTTTACATAATCAATACTTTAAGCTATGAAGGTCTTTTGTACCATTCTGATGTTCCTTGTGCTTTTCCCGCTGTCTTCTTTTGATTTGAGCAAGGCGTGTGACTATGCAAGGTCTAATATAGGGTACATCAAATCCCAAACAGAACGTGCTCTTGCTGCAGAAGACATTAATACTTCGCGTTTCTTTGCTTACAAAGCCCTTAATGCCATTGAAAAATCGAAAGAGCAAATTGAAGCTTGCGGTTGCGATTATGCTAAAGAAAGTATTTATGAAGGTTTGGATAACCTAAAGAAAGCCACTAGAGTCTCTTCCTTAAACAGTGCTAAAATACTTTTAACGCGCGCATTGGACAACTCTTCGGGAAGCCTTGAAGCCATAAGAGATCACGATGAACACCAGGGAAGTTTATATGCCAATGATATGTTGGTTATGAATACAAAAAATGCAGAAAAAGAAAACTTAAGCATGGTTATGCCCGTGGGTAAGGAATTGGAAAGAAAAATTGATCTTTCTCTCGTTAATTATCAAAATTCTCTGAACGAGGTGGTCAACAGTGTTGAATGCAAAGAGGCCTATGAGTTTGCCAGCAAAATTTACGCACATTGTGAACAGGAACTTCTAAAACCGCAACTTACCGAAGCGAAGAAGTATTACAATTTAAGAACACAACAAATTACGGCAATAGCACTTGACAAATTAAAGGATTGTAATAAGTAGTGTAGAAGGATTCCCTGAGAGTACTTTATCAGTTTACCTAAGTCTAAATCAACTATTTACTTGCAAACAGGGTAACATCTTCTTCGGTAATCTCTGTACTCCCAAGTATAATTAAGCGTTCCACCACATTTCTTAATTCGCGAATATTACCTGTCCAATCATAGCTTTTTAAAAGCTCAATAGCCTTTGTTGTAAACTTTTTGTTAACTATCCCTTGCTCGGAGGCAATTTTGGCGGTAAAATGATCTATCAGGAGCGGAATATCTTCCCTTCTGTCATTCAAAGAAGGTACATTTATGAGTATAACGGCCAAACGATGATAGAGATCTTCCCTAAATTTTCCTTCTTCAATTTCATGCTGAAGATCCTTGTTGGTAGCAGCAATTACACGCACATCAACTTTAATATCCTTGTCCGTGCCAACTCTTGAGATTTTACTCTCTTGTAAAACCCTAAGTACTTTAGCCTGAGCCGAAAGGCTCATATCTCCAATCTCATCCAAAAATATAGTGCCTTTGTTCGCAGCTTCAAATTTACCAGCTCTATCTCTGACTGCTGAAGTAAAGGCCCCTTTTACGTGACCAAATAATTCGCTTTCAATCAATTCTGAGGGGATTGCCGCACAATTCACTTCAATAAATGGTCCTCCACTACGATCACTTTTTTCATGCAGCCAATGGGCCACAAGTTCCTTTCCGGTACCATTTGATCCAGTTATTAAAACTCTAGCATCTGTTGGTGCAACCTTATCTATCATATCCTTGATAGAGGTAATCTCCTTACTTTGACCAATCATTTCATAGCCTTTACTAACTCTTTTCTTTAAGATCTTGTTTTCCTGAACAAGTACCTTCTTATCCAGCGCATTCCGCACTGTAGTTAGAAGTCTGTTTAAATCTGGTGGCTTGGAGATGTAATCGAAAGCCCCCAACCTCATAGTATTTACAGCAGTATCCAAATCCCCATGTCCTGAAATCATAATAAAGGGTATTTCCGGTCTAATTTTTTTTGCTGCCTGTAAAACTTCAACACCATCCATTTTGGGCATTTTTATATCACAAAGGGCAAGGTCATAGTCCGTTTTTTTAATCATTTCCAGACCAAGTGAACCATCTTCGGCCTCATCCACTTCATACATTTCGCTTTCCTCAGATAAAATCTTAACTAAAACCCGACGGATAGCTGCTTCATCTTCTATAACAAGTATTTTTGACATGCTTTTATAATTAAAAAATTGAAATTTTAAATCCCGCTTTCCAGTAAAGACCTCCAGCATTTTTATTATTTAAGGTATAAACATTATCCCTCTTACTATTTCTCAGCAAACCTTGTTGGTTTAACGTAATTCCGCCAATTCCATAAAAAGACATACGCTTATTAATTTTATATTGATAACCAACACCGCCAACAATTGCCGAAAGCGAAACAGAGGATCCAAACTCACCATCCGGCAAAAGAATGTCATTTTGCACATTTACAAAGTAACCGTCCAAAAATAGTGCCATTTGCAAGGTGTGTTTATCTTTAAAATGATATTTAATATCCGTTCTTGGAATTCCCAGGGAGTAAGACCAGGACCTGTGAAACCTTTTGTGATAATTAACAAGTGGCAGAGGAAAAGGAATACCGGTAGTACTATTATAGGTTAAGCCTAATATTAATCTAAAGGGTTTATCAACATCCTTTTTCTCTTTCCACATAGTTGCAGTAAGGTTTAATAAAAAGTCATCTCCCTGAAGGCCATTTACCAAATTAGATGCTATTCTTGGAGTTACAATGCCCACAAATCGCCAGTCTTCATTCAATTTAAAAATATAACCCACATTAAGATCAATGACATAAAGGGTACTCAACTCACTGGAATCAAATGGATATTCCTGAGTGATATCAAAATCAATAATATTAAACTCACCCCCTAATACCAAATACTTATCTAAGCCAACTTTAATAGGAACATTCAGTAAAAATCGGTATCGCGATGCTGCATTACCCGTTTCTTCTTTCGGGAGCGAAGTATATTCAACCCTCAAAATATCCGTGCTTTGAGCAAAACAAATTCCACTTACTAAAAGTAAGAAGTAAAAAAATAGAAAATACTTACTCATACTATCAACATTGCTACTTCCATATAACGATTTTTTTAAGAATTTGAATAACTAGTTTTGGAATAAGTGAACATCTCTCTGTGGAAAAGGGATTTTGATATTGTTTTCTTGAAATTTAGAATCTATTATATATCGAATTCTGCTTTTTATCTTTAACGCTTTAAAACTGTCATTAATGTAAAAATGGATTGAGAATAAAAGACTGGAATCCCCAAAATCATCAAAAAGCACAAATGGTTCCGGGTCATTTAAGATTTCTTTATCATCTGCCAAACAGGAAAGCAATACGGTTGTCACCAATTGAATATTGCTTCCATAAGCCACTCCAACTTTAACTTCTTCTCTGGTAATATTATGGTTTTGAGTATAATTATATACGATGTCACTCATGAACTTGTGATTGGGAATTATAATCACCCTGTAATCTCGTGTAATTGCTCTTGTCGTTCTCAATTTTATTTCGACTACCTTACCAACCTTTCCCTCAGTTTCGACAATATCTCCCACTTGAAGCGATTTATCAGTAATGATAAAAATACCACCAATAATGTCCTGGAAAAGATCTTGTAGTGCCAGGCCTAATCCGACAAATAAAGCAGCTGAAGCTGTTATTAGAAGTGTTATATCTATGCCACCCGCACTCAGGGTAATTAGAATTACAACCAGATAAACCAGATACTTGATAAATTTAAAGATGCTTATGAACTTTAATTTATCATCGCCTTCCATTTTATTCGTATAAAATCTCCTTATCGCATTTAGTACAAAATGGGTAATAAAAAAAGTAATAATAATTACAAGTAAAAGTCCAATTGTAATATGAATTGAGCTTTCACCTTCACCTAGATGAAGTCCCCAGTTTAAAAACTCATAAATGGAGTCCCAAACATCTTCCCGAATGAATTTCTCCACCTTGCTGGGTTGTGGTTCTTGCATGATTAGTATTTTAGCCATTTGTATAGTTCTTTATAGGTAGGTTTTTTACCATACATTAAAATTCCCACCCGGTAGATTTTAGCTGCAAGCCATACGATACCTATAAAAGTTATAATTAAAAAAAGAATGGATATAATTACCTGCCACAAAGGAACCCCGCCTTCTCCAATCCCTCCTGGTAAACGCATTAGCATAACAATTGGTGAGGTTAACGGAAATAGGGAAAACGCAACAGCAATAGGACCATTTGGGTTGCTAAATACAGAAAAAAATCCAACATATATGGCCAACATTAAAGGCAATATTATTGGAAAGATAAATTGCTGAGTATCCGTCTCGTTATCTACTGCTGCCCCTATAGCTGCATAAATAGAACTATAAATTAAATATCCGAGAATAAAATACACTAAAAACAGAGAAATAAGCATAAACCAAGGTATCTGCAGAAATTCAAGCGCATACAATTGCATCGTATTCGTTGTCGTGGGTAAAGGAGACATACTACTCATAGGATTTGATGCTATTGCTGATTGATCACTAAGTCCTGTAAGATCTACTCCAAAAACCAAAAATACCCCAAGTAATAGTAAGGAGGCCGATATTATCCATATTGCAAATTGCGTTATTCCCGCCAAGGAAGTCCCAATAATTTTGCCTAACATTAATTGAAATGGTTTTACGGATGAGATTATTACCTCAATAATACGACTCGTTTTCTCTTCAATAACACTGCGCATGACAAAACCACCATAAATTATAATAAACATCATTATCAAATAACCAAAACCGCCGCCTATAAAGGCTTTCATTTCATTTATTCCTTTTAAATTCTCCTCCCCGTTAAAAGTGGCTATTTTAATTTCGAATCTGTCATTAATTGTGGTAAATTCCTCTGAAGATACCCCAATATCGAGAAGTTTTCTTTGTCTTAAGCGCTCCTCAAATATGTCTTCCAAAGGATCCAGTACTACATTACTTGGAGCTTCTTTTGAATAAAAGTAAGAACTCTGGGCCACCTGTTTAAGATCACCACGATTAGGAATATGTAAGAGACCAGAAAAGCCAAGACTTAAAGTAGAATCCTTAGCGGCTTGCAATGATAAATCTTTAAAAAAAATATAGGAAGTTCTTTCAGTAGTATTAAAGTCAGTTGAGAAATAATTACTTTCATTAAATACCGCAATTATTCTCTTCTGACTATCGTTGATTTTAGTAAGATAAGCAATAAGTACAATCATTCCCACCATCAGAATGGGACTTAGAAAAGTCATGATCACAAATGATTTGTTTCGAACTTTGGCAAGATATTCGCGCTTAATGATAAGAGATAATTTATGCATGGTCATTTTTGCGTTGTACTGTTTGAATAAAAATATCATTAGCTGTAGGGATGGTCTCCACAAAGTTATTTATAATCGACTCTGAAGCTAGCAATGCCAAAAAAGATCTGGTATCATCTGTGGGTAGTTGAACGGTAAAGTCTAATTGCTTTCTATTGATATCATAATGCGAAGAAGAAATATCGAATTTATCTGAAATCAACTTTAAAAAATTTTCCCCATTTTCCAATTCGAGCCCTACTCTAAACATATTGTTTTTATACTGTTTTTTGATATCTTCAAGTCTGCCATCCAATATCTTTTCTGCATTGTGCAATAAAGCAATATATTCGCATAATTCTTCAACAGTTTCCATTCGGTGAGTTGAAAAAATAATCGACGCCCCTTTTTCCTTTAACTTAATAATCTCATCCTTTATTATATTGGCATTTATTGGATCGAAACCACTAAAAGGTTCATCAAAAATAAGTAGTTTAGGCTCATGAAGAACTGTTACAATAAATTGAATTTTTTGCGCCATCCCTTTGGAGAGTTCCTGAATTTTCCTATTCCACCAATCACCTATCTCCAGCTTATCAAACCAATACTTAAGTTTCAGAATGGCTTCGGATTTGCTCAATCCCTTAAGCTGGGCAAGATATAGTGCCTGCTCACCAACTTTCATACTTTTATAAAGACCTCTCTCTTCAGGAAGATAGCCAATAAGTGCAATATGATGCGGATGTAGTAATTCTCCATCAAACATAACTTCACCGGAATCCGGATAGGTGATTTGATTTATTATCCTTAATAGGGTAGTCTTACCTGCGCCATTGGGTCCTAAAAGTCCGTAAATACTATTCTTTGGTATTGCCAGTGAAACATTGTTTAGCGCAATTTGGTTTCCAAATTTTTTAGTAACATTACTAGCAACAAGGATATTATTCATTCAGGAAATTATTTTACATTTTGATTATATCTGTAAAGTGTTCAAAATGAGTTTTGAATTTAGTAAGATCAAATAGCACAAATTACTATTAAAGCCTATGCCATATAAATAAGCCTGGCATTTAATATCTATTATCATTCCTTTTTTATAGGATTCAAAGATATAGAAATGCATTAAAATGGTTTTGTAATTCAGAGTATTTTGTTTTTAGCCTCACTGACGCGCGGATAAAAGCTAATATCAATCATTATTATTATACAATCTAATAGTATATTAAGGGAAATCAAATAGCTCCAAAGTTTCTGATAAGATCAAATACCATCAATATTATATCGCGGGAATAAGTCGACCCAAAATTAATTTTATCAGAAAAATGAGCTGTGTTATATGTTGTCCAACCGTATAAAAAACAAAACCCACCCTTAAAAGGATTAAGGATGGGAAAAAAATTGCTATGAAAAAGAAAATTAATATTGGTTTCCCAATATTGATTCAAATATACGTTTTTTATTTAAAAAGAAAACTTAAATTCGTTAAGAGAACATATCTTTTACTTTTTCAAAAAAGGATTTATCCGATTTTTCAGGCTTAGGTTCAAAATTCTCACTATTCTGCATCTTCTCAAAAAATTCGCGTTGTTCCTTATTAAGTTCCTTTGGTGTCCAAACATTGACGTGCACCAAAAGGTCGCCTGTTCCATAACCATTAATACTGGAAATACCTTTGCCCCTTAATCTTAGAATCTTGCCCGATTGAATCCCAGATTCTAATTTTATGCGAACCTGACCTGTTACAGTATCAATCTCCTTTGTGGTACCTAAAACTGCATCCGAAATACTTATATATAAATCATAATGCAAATTATCACCTTCTCTTTTTAAAGTTCCGTGTTCCATGGTCTCAATGGCAACCAGCAAATCCCCTGATATTCCATCACCAGGAGCTTCATTACCTTTGCCCGATACTTTTAACTGCATGCCCTGCTCTACACCTGGTGGTATTTTTATAGAAACTGTCTCTTCAACAATTTTCAAGCCCTGAGCGTCAGCATCATTTGGTCTTTTATCTATTATTTGCCCACTTCCGCCGCAACTGTTGCAGGTAGCCGCCGTTTGCATCCTACCCAGAATTGTATTGGTTATTTTAGTTACCTGCCCTGCCCCATTGCAAGTAGTACAAGTTTTATAGGTCACACCAGCAGCCTGCTTTTTGCGCTTTACTTTAACCTTTTTCTCTACACCATGAGCAATCTCTTCAAGGGTTAAACTAACACGAATTCTCAAATTGCTTCCTTTCATCCTGCGTTGACCACCGCTGAAGCCTCCAAAACCTCCAAATCCACCACCAAATGCACTGCCAAAAATATCACCAAATTGGCTAAAGATATCCTCCATATTCATCCCTCCACCGCCAAAACCGCCACCTTCAAATGCAGCATGCCCGTATTGATCATACCTGGCTTTCTTATCAGGATCACTCAAAACTTCATACGCCTCAGCTGCCTTTTTAAACATTTCTTCTGCCTCGGTATCTCCCGGGTTTTTATCTGGGTGAAATTCTATCGCTTTTTTGCGATATGCTTTTTTAATCTCCGATGCTGTGGCATTTTTGGAAATACTCAATATTTCGTAGAAATCCTGCTTCATAAGTCTTTTGTAATATTAATTTCCTACAACCACTTTTGGATGTCGGATTATTTTATCTCCAAGTTTAAATCCCTTCTCAACAACATCTAAGATTTTACCTTTTAGTTTTTTGTGAGGGGCAGGAATCTGAGTAATTGCATCGTGCACTTCGGCGTCAAAAGCATCTCCTTCTTTAGTTATTATCTCTTGTAAACCCTTAGATTTAAGTGTTTCCCTAAATTTGTTGCTAATAAGATCCACGCCTTTAAACAATTCTTTATCCGTAGACTTAGAAATCTCCTTTAGAGCTCTATCAAAATCATCCATAATAGGCAATAGGGCTATAATGACCTCCTGTCCGGCAGTTTTAAAAAGGTCCATACGTTCTTTCGTAGTACGTTTTTTGTAATTTTCGAACTCTGCAAAAAGCCTTAAAAACTTGTCTTTTTCTTTATCCAGATCCTCTTGTAATTGCTCTTCAATGGATTTTATCTCCTCCTGGTGCTTATTTAGATTTGATTCCAAATCCAGCTCGTCCTGTAATTCCTGATCTGCCTGCTCTTCGTGAATCATTTCATTTATCTCTTCTGACTTATCTTTTTTATTCATTTGATATAGCTTTATATAAACCTCAAATTAGGATGGCAAAAGTACTGCCATTTCTTGAAAAATGTCAAAATGTCACAAAAAAAACACCCTAATTGAAGGATGCTCAAATGTTAGCTGCCTAGTTTTTAATTAAAATCTATACATATTCCTTGGCCAATACATCATCCGGATTATCCTCATTAACTTCCTCTAAGTATATATTTTCCAACGCTCTGCAAATATTATTAAATTTAAAACTAAAACCTTTTTTTTCTATTTTTTTACTGCTCACACGCTGACTAACAAATAACAAATAAGACATCTCTCCCAGGATAAGTCTCATTACAAATTGAGGTATATTAGGCAAAAACAAGGATTTCTTAAGGACCTTGGCCAATTCTTTAACCATTTTCGTATTGGTAACAGGATTTGGTGCAACGCCGTTATAAACACCAGACAATCTATTTTCGACTACATATAAGAACATTCGGGCAAGATCATTCACGTGGATCCATGATTGCCATTGTCCACCCGAACCAAATGAAGCCCCTAAATATCTTCTTACCGCGTTGGCCATTTTTGGCAAGGCTCCCCCTTCCGATGCCAGAACAAGACCTATCCGTATTTTGGTAACGGAACATTTAAGTAACTGAAATTTTTCGATTTCTTTTTCCCAAATCACTGTTACATCACCTAAAAAACTTGAGTCTACACTTGTTTCTTCTTCAGTATAAAAATTAGGTAAAGAATTTGGATAGATACCTATGGCAGATGCGGAAATAATTGATATGCTTTCTTCCAGTTTCAGATTTTTAAGAGCAATATAAAGTGTCTTTAAGCTATCTACTCTGCTTGATAGAATTTCCTTTTTATAAGATTTTGTCCATCTTTTGGCAATACTAGACCCTGCCAGATTGATGATTGCTGTAACTCCTTCAAAACAATTTTTATCTACATAATTTGTCTTTGGCTCCCAATAAAATCCCTTATAATTTGTTTCGTTTTTTATTTTTGACTTATCAGTAGTAAGATAATTTACTGAAATCCCTTTTTCATGACATAAATCAGTTATCGTACTCCCTATTAAACCAGTGGCGCCGGTGATCAAAACTTTCATCGCATAATTTTGGCTAAAGATATTGGTTTTATACCCGTGGCAAGCAGGTTTAATTTGGATTTAACAGTATCGCTTATGAATTACTGCCGAAATTAGATTCTCCAGATACTTTAAGGCCTCTCAGCATTTCCCTTTTACCAGGTGGTCCGGGTAACCGTTCAACAACAAAACCAACCGCTTGCATAGCTCTTCTCACACTTCCTTTAGCCGAATAAGTTACCAAAACTCCACTTTCAGTAAGAGCATTGTACATCTTATCAAAAATTATCTCTGTCCAAAGTTCTGGTTGTACCCTGGCTCCAAAGGCATCGAAATAAATAAGGTCATAAAGATTACTGTCAGAAATTTCTCGGAAGTCCTTTTTTTGTTTGTTAAATGAAAAATATGGCGTAAGTCCTATTTTGTTTTCCCAGGCACTTCTATGCATTTCAAAAAAGGCCTTTCTAAAAGCATCGGCTTTTAAAGTTTCGATGTAGTCTAATTGTGATATTTCCTCTATGGTTATAGGATATCCCTCAATGCCCGTATAATCAACTAGTCTGTTATTCTTTTCGGCCTCAATCAACGTAATAAGTGCGTTAAGACCTGTTCCAAAACCAATCTCCAAAATACTTATAGCTTCTTTGGTCAAGTACGTAAAACCATTATCAATGAAAACGTGATAAGCCTCATTAACTGCCCCGTGCATGGAATGATATTGTTCGTTCCAATCCTGTATTTGTATGGTTTTAGAACCATCACCTGTGGTAATTATCTTTCTAATCAACTTATTGCGCTATTAGTACCCCATCTGCCTCAAACTCAAAAGTTTTTTTAGGTTCTTTAATCTGCTCAATATCTTCTTGGGATTCACCAGCATCTTCAGCATAATGTTTTTGGTCATCAACACTCATGTTATCAACAAAAGCAATTCCATTTACAACAACTTCCCTTCCCTCGATATCCTTAGGCACAAAAAAACCATAATCTTTAAACTTCACAATTACTCCCTCTTCGTTATTCAAATTCAGTTTCATCCAGCAACCTTTAGATTTGCAGACTTCAATAACTGTGGCTGAAAACTTTGTTTTCAGTGTATCTGTATCAGCAAGTGACTGCAATTGATCTAACATATCTTCGCTCCCAACGGCTCCTTTGTAGTCAATTAACTTGCCAAATGAAGCGTAATTCTTTTCACTTTGGACATTTTCACTTTCTCCCGATGGCTTTTGTTGATTCTTACAACCCACTAACAGTACTAAAAACACAAGTAAAATGTTAAAACTTTTCATTATTAATAATATTTATGTTCCATCAACAAAACTGGTGATTTTTCCTCGAAAAAAGAAGTCATGAAAGGTGATAATTGTTTAATTTTAATCTTAGAAAACGTGATTTCAATGGATACAGAAGTAAAAAACCTGATAGTCGAGAAGGCCAAAACATCAAAGATTAGTAAAGTTAATTTTGACCATCTTCCTTTTGGGGCATATTTCACAGATCATATGTTTGTCTGTGATTACAAGAATGGTGCATGGGAAACACCCAAAATAATTCCATATCAGCCCTTGCAAATGGAACCTTCCTCCAGGGTATTTCACTATGGTCAGGCAGTTTTTGAAGGGATGAAAGCCTACAAGGATGATCAAGGTGCTGTGTGGTTATTTAGGCCGGATGAAAACTACAGGCGTATTAATAAATCAAGTGTCCGTCTTGCAATGCCAGAATTTCCTGAAGAGTACTTTTTTGATGGTCTTAATAAGCTTTTACAATTAGATGAGAAGTGGATAAAACCAGGCGTAGGTAACTCTTTGTATATCCGTCCTTTTGCTATAGCCTCACAAGCCGGTATAATTGCTTCTCCCTCTGAAGAATATAAATTTATTATTATTTGCTCTCCAGCACAATCCTACTACGGAGGTGAGGTAAGAGTTAAAATTGCTGAAAAATATAGTAGGGCAGCAGATGGTGGATTTGGTTTTACAAAAGCCGCCGGTAATTATGCCGGACAGTTTTATCCAACCAACCTGGCTAAGGAAGAAGGGTTTCAACAAGTGGTTTGGACAGATGCCAGCACACATGAATACATTGAAGAGGCGGGTACAATGAATATCTTTATTCGACTAGATAACAAATTAATTACCTGTCCTACCGGCGATAGAATTTTGGACGGTGTAACCAGAAAAAGTATCATTGAATTAGCAAAAGACCGGGGAATTGAAGTAGAAGTGAGACCAATAAAAGTGTCTGAACTGGTTAATGGCATAAAGAATAATTCTCTAAAAGAAATGTTTGGTAGTGGAACCGCGGCGGTAATAAACCCAATTTTGGGCTTTGGTTATAAAGAAGAACGGTATGAATTACCAAAAATTGAAAATTCATATGCATCAATACTAAAGCAACAACTATTGGATATACAATATAATAAGATTGAGGATAAGTTTGGCTGGAGGTACAAGGTACAGTAATCCAATAAAACAAAAAGAAATGGGCATTAAATATTAGTGTCCATTTTATTTATCAAGAATAGCCTGAATATTTGGTTTAAAATATTTTGGTCCCTTAAGAACTTTACCATCCTCTCTATAAATAGGCTTACCATCTTTTCCCAATTTACTCATATTGCTGCGTTGTATTTCTTCAAACACTTCCTCTATTTTATATTGCATACCGTGTTCAAGAATAGTTCCACATAAAATATAAAGCATATCGCCTAAAGCATCAGCTACCTCTGCCAAATCATTATTTTGAGCCGCCTCAAAATACTCTTTGTTCTCCTCATCCATAAGATTAAATCGCAACTTGTTCTTTGCAGCACCCAAATCTGCCTTCATTGAGTGGGACACTCCGAGGCCAAAAGATTTATGAAAAAGTTCAACAGAAGCAATTTTCCTTTTCATGGTTTTTTTGTTTTAGTTTTGTATAAAAATAATGAATATGTTTAGCACAGGACAAGTAATATTTGCGGTAATTTTTATTTTGTTATTCACATTGATCCTGATATTTTCTTATCGAAAAGACAAAAATCTTCATGCCAAAAATTACCGAGGAGTAAAGTGGGTGGGGATTGTGTTTATACTATTCGTAATATTCTTATTTGTAATTAAGTACATTCTCAATAATTAACATAATTTCTATCAACACCACAAAAATTAGATTGTTCACAACAAATTTTGCTTTTCATTCGTATAATATAAGAAAAGAAGTAATTTTGCGTTAACCATTTATATTATTATTCTTATATTATTATTCTAAAATGACCACTTTTTTAACAATTGTTTTGATTCTAATATTTTTAAATGCTGCACTTTTATTTTTTAGCGTAACCAGCGCTGGACAGAGAGTAAGCAAGTTTAGGAAAAGTATTTCAGAGCAATCTTTAACAAAAATTTATCCTTTGGATTTAAATCCAACCAAGTACAAAAAAGCCATTTAGTTTTTTACCTTTAGGGTATGAAACAATTTTTACTTGTTTTTATTGGAGGTGGGTTTGGAAGCTTTCTTCGTTTTATTATTGGCAAAACCTTCAACGATTATTTTCATAACTTTTACCTTGGTACATTCCTTGTTAATATTATCGGTTGCCTTTTAATTGGTTTTATTCTGGGCACATCAATGAAAGGAAATCTCCTTTCAAAAGATCAAATCCTAATTCTAGCTACAGGTTTTTGCGGAGGGTTTACTACTTTTTCTGCATTTACTTTGGAAAATCACGGATTACTTCAATCAGGTCAATTGCTACACTTTTCCTTTTATACTTTAAGCAGTATTACAGTTGGTGTACTTGCTGTTGTAATGGGACTTTGGATTTCCAGATTAATATGAATACTACCGGTATTTAAGTGCTATTTACCTTATTAACAGTAATATATAAGCCTCATCATAATTGAAAAGAGATAAAGGTTTATTTGCTTTCCTACAAATTTAGTTAATACCCCCTCACAAAATAATCAAATAATCAATTTATTAAGTTTATAATATCATACCCTTAAATTTTATGGGGTACTATTATAATAATTATAAAAATTACAATACTACCCCTATTTTTTATAGGGGTGTTAATTTATTTAACATATATTTGTCGCGATCAATAATAAAACTTAAAAATGAAAAAAGTTGAAGCTATTATTAGAAAATCCAAATTTGATGATGTGAAAAACGCACTTCATGAAATTGAGGTAAACTTCTTTAGTTACTGGGATGTAACTGGAGTAGGTAACGAAAAACAAGGACATGTCTATCGAGGTATTTCATACAGTACCACAGACATCCAAAGAAGGTATCTGGAAATCGTCGTGTCCGACGAATTTCTTGAAAGAACGGTAAACACGGTACTGGAAGCCGCCTATACAGGAAATGTAGGTGATGGAAAGGTCTTTGTTTCCGATGTCTTACAAGCTTTTCGAATAAGAACCAAGGAAAACGGCCAGGCCGGAATCAACTAAAAAGTCACTAACTAATACTTAAAAGAAATGGAAGCAGGATTATTTACAGCTAATAATGTTTGGATGATGGTATGTACCGCCCTTGTATTTTTTATGCATACAGGGTTCGCCTTTTTAGAAATTGGCCTCACCAGACAAAAAAACACAATTAATATACTTTTTAAAAACATCTTTATTATTACAGCAGGACTACTATTGTATTATATAGGTGGTTTTAATTTAATGTATCCCGGTTTTGAAGAAGGCTCGATGGGTATTTTCGAATTTGCCGGTTTTGGTATTGACCCCCCGGCAAATGGGATGACAGCTGAATACGCCGATGGAGGTTACACCTGGTGGACAGATTTCTTGTTCCAGGGAATGTTTGCAGCCACTGCGGCAACAATTGTTTCAGGAGCGGTTGCCGAACGTATTAAAATAGGTCCTTTTATGATTTTTACAATCATTTATGTAGGTCTTATATACCCTATAGCCGGTTCCTGGCAATGGGGTGGCGGATTCCTTTCTTCATTAGGAGGAGAAGAAGGAGGAGGCTTTTATGATTTTGCAGGATCTACTCTGGTACATTCAGTTGGTGGATGGGGAGCTTTAATAGCAATTTATCTTTTGGGAGCCAGAATAGGCAAATTTGGTAAGGACGGGAAACCAAATGCTATCCCGGGACATAGTATTCCAATGGCTACAGCGGGCGTTTTAATACTTTGGTTGGGCTGGTTTGGGTTTAACGGTGGCTCTGTTTTATCTGCAGACCCAGCTGCTACATCACTTGTACTTGTGACTACCTGTTTGGCCGCAGCGGCTGGCGGTATTGCATCCGCAGCATTATCTACAATTATGTATAAGAATATGGACCTAACTATGTTCCTAAACGGAATATTGGGAGGCCTGGTAGGTATCACAGCAGGTGCTGACCTTATGTCGCCAACCGAGGCAGTAATTATAGGTCTTATAGCTGGTATGATAATTGTCCTTGGCGTGGCTCTAATTGATAGGATTCGATTAGATGACCCTGTTGGAGCGGTTACCGTACACCTTATTTGCGGAATCTGGGGAACACTTGCAGTAGGCATATTTGGAGATTTGGCCGGAGGGCAACAGTTAATATATCAATTAACCGGAGTTGTTTCAGTGGGAGTATTCTGCTGTATCTCAGCCTTCATCATCATTTTTACACTTAAGAAAACAGTAGGAATAAGAGTCCCTAAAGAAGAAGAAATAGACGGGTTGGACTTGGCTGAACATGGAATGGATGCCTACCCTGACTTTAGAATGAATCAACATTAATAACATAAAAATTAACGGAGCGTTTGGCAGAACGCTCCGTTATAAAACATTTTCAATTAAATCAATTTAAATATCATTTAACGTTCTCCTTAACAGGAAACTAAAACATTGAATTATGAAAACATTTACAAATACAAGTTACATAAAAAATCTCTTACTTTTAGCATTACTATTTCTGGGAACAGCAGCTTTTGCACAGGATGTAGAAGTAATTGTAGTTGAAGAAGAAGAAGAAAAGGAAAAAAAGAAATTTTCTTTT
>CAZHWD010000232.1:0-1789 GCA_964536335.1 uncultured Eudoraea sp.
AACTTCATCCAGGATCTTTCGCATCTGCGTATCACAAGGTACTTTATCTATAAGGTAAATGTTTTTTAAGTTTTGATCAATGCCTCTTCTTTCGTCAAAGGCGAGCAATGACGGATCTTTGAGGGAAAACATGGCAAAGCCGGATATCAGGGCGTCGGCCATAGAGATCTTAACATCCCCTTGACGAAAATCGGCTACTTTTGAAAAATCAGTATGGAGAGCTCTGAATAAAGCATCTGCATTAAGATGCTTTCGAAGTATCGAATTGGTGGTAATTTTTGGTTTTGGATGTTTCATGACTATTCCTAGGAAATAATCATGTACCATCTTTGCCAAAAAGTCCAGAAAATTTTTGTTGTTTTTTTAAAATCCCAAAAACAACCAGAGTTTTGTCTATTTTTGTGGTAAAAGTCTACGAAACATTAACTCCAAAATGACCTGTTTTTATGCCTTCGGACTATAAGCGGGAATTGCTGTAAAAATATTAGTTACACATTTTTGTTAAATTTTCACTTTTTTGCAACTGTTTTTGAAATTTCATTACAATTTAGCTCATCAATCAATCAAAGGGAGGAAAAAATATCTTCAATCGTCGGCACTTTTTGCACATGAGTATTATTGGAAAATAATCTCATTTGAGTATAGCAATAAGTAAGAACATGGCAGCTTACTATAATAATTTGACTGGATCCTTTTGGACTATCAAAGATCGCAGATGGCAACAACGTAATGCTGACCATAAAGAGTTCGATTAGTCAAGATTAAATTTAGCTTATCAATGAGTTAAAAATTTACCTTTACCCAGTCGTAGAATCGAAATCCTTGACCATTGTATTGAAACAGAGAACTGGAGAAAATATCTGAAAATATCCATAAATTATAGAATATAGAGAGGTATCGCTAAATAATCTTGTCATATCACATGGAACGAAGCTGGACACGATACATTGTCCATGATATGAATAAAATTTCATTGTCTTTTTTTTAAACAAACTTCATGTGATTAAGATTAAATTCTATAATTATGGATCAGAATCAAGCGACCACAAGCAGAACGCTTAAACGATCGCAAGTCGGCGGTTTGCCCCTAATTCATGCGATCGTCAAGCGCATGCGGTTAAAAGAGATTTTATACAAATACATTCCAACTCATGGCAACGAAGAGGTGCCTGCCGTTGAGACACTGATGTTATTGGTCTATAACCTGATTTTGGGCAAATATCCGTTGTATGAATTGCAGGAATGGGTTGAGTCGATAGATTTTAGGTGCATCAACAATGAAGCCTATGAACATGTTAAATTTAACGATGATCGATTTGGTCGAGTGCTCAATAAACTGTACCTAGTTGATCGAGCCTCATTAATGACCGAACTGGTCATGTTATTTGTGAAAGAATTCAACATCGGCCTTGAGCGATTAAGCAATGATTCAACCTCGATTAAGGCATTTGGCAGGTATCCGGGCAGAACAAAAACAGGCTTGGAGCTTAAAAACGGAAAAAGCAAAGATCACCGTCCGGATCTAAAGCAACTGGTTTTTAGTCTCAGTGTCACAGGCGATGGTGCGGTGCCGATTCATTATAAGTGCTATCCGGGAAATGTTACCGATGATAAAACCCACATTGAGACCTGGAATACATTACGAAAGATAACGGGTTGCGCGGACTTTCTTTATGTGGCCGATTCCAAGCTTTGTACCGATGAACAGCTGAGCTACATTTTCGGTCAAGGTGGACGCGTAGTAACTATTATTCCGGAAACCTGGAAAGAAGTTGAAACGTTTAAAGAA
>CAZHWD010000233.1:0-1828 GCA_964536335.1 uncultured Eudoraea sp.
AAACTGAGCTATCCCAAATTTGGGACAGTATATTATGAAATCATTATGTAATACGCAGTGCACGGCGGGTTTGGGTTGGCATAGCTAAGAAAGATAGTTATTTATATAAGTAAATGCAATTGAGAAGTAAATTTGAAGTTACCCCGAAATTTTGATTTAAAACATCGCAACTCATTCAATGTCAGGGCTTTGGTGGCTTTCACAAGTGGAAAAGCACATTTTTTAAAAAACGGGGTAACTTTTTGTACGCATAAAAATAAAATAAATAAGTGCCCGACCTTTGTATTTATCAACAAACAAGAGGAGGACACTTATGAATTACAGCAAGCTTGCGAGTAAATTAAGGACAAAAATAGGCAAATTTTCGGGGTATGTTTCAGAAAATATCGACAAAACAGGCAAAAGATTTGTAAATGAAGCGATTTATGGCATTATGTATTCCCAGTCAGTTATGCTCACCGAGATAGGCAGGAGTTTGGAAACCAATGTCTCGTTGAAGAAGATAGAGGAACGGTTTTGCCGGCAGCTAAAGAAGGAAGGCCTATGGGAAAATATCCATGGGCAGGTGCTCTGCGATGCAGCCCCGCGCATCAAGGACAATACCTTGCTAATTTTGGATTTGAGCGATTTATACAAGAAGTATGCAGAACATATGGAGTACCTGGCTAAAGTGCGCGATGGCAGTGATGGTGGCCAGATAGTGAACGGCTATTGGACCACACAGGTCATTGGTGCGCAATTGGGTGAGAATGAAGTTTTGCCCTTGTACCAAGAACTGTATTCACAGGATGCCCCTGATTTTAAAAGTGAAAACACCCAGATTATAAAAGCCATTGATATGGTAGCAGATCACTCGGGGAATAGGGGAATATGGATAATAGACAGGGGAGGCGACAGGGATGTGTTGTATAACCACCTGCTGAAAAAAACCAGTAAAAAGAGGTTTGTAGTACGGTTGGTGGGCAATCGCAACCTTTTACATGGGAACAAGGAAGAATTAGCCCTAAAATTGGCTTATCGCTGTAAAACACCTTATAGTGAAACTATTATTAAGGAAGAAAATGGGCAGGAAAAAGTGTATCACATCAGCTATGGTTATATGCCGGTAAAGCTGCCCGGCATGGATGACCAACTCTACATGCTGGTAGTGAACGGTTTCGGGAATAAGCCAATGATGCTGCTTACAACAGAACCGCTTAGAAGAAACAGAAAAATACTTTACCGATTGTTGGGCTATTATCTTAAGCGTTGGAGCATAGAAGAAACCATCAGGTTCGTCAAACAAACCTACGATTTGGAAAACATCAGGGTTTTGAAGTATGCGCGGCTCAGAAACATGATGGGATTATTGATGGCGGTGTTTTACTTTTTGGCCGTGAAGTTAGATATGTCCCAAAAGCTGAAAATAATGACCGGGCACATATTAAAGCAGGCAAAACGGGTGTTCGGAATACCCGATTTTAAGTTCTACGCCATTGGAGATGGACTCAGCGCTATATTCAGGCGTTCACCGGGCAAAATAACCGCAGTCAAACCGCCTGCCATGGATATCGCGCAATTAGGGTTGGGATTCACTTAAAAAAATGGGGTAACTTCAAAACCTCAACTTCTTGATTTTCAACGATATTTAGTTTACATTGAAAGATTGGTAATTCTGGATTAATTACAATTCACCCGATATCTATATAAGTAGTAAGTCTATATTCGAGGAATTCAGTCTTTAAAATGGAATTATCCAATTATTAACCATCTACTAAACCGCAGTAACCATGAAAGCCAATTTCCTTTCCGCACTATTTGCAATAGTGTCTCTTCAAGGATTTACCCA
>CAZHWD010000234.1:0-7431 GCA_964536335.1 uncultured Eudoraea sp.
GCGTATTCGTCTAAAAAAATTAATCATGATTTTTAATTATATTTTCAAGACGACCGCAAGCGGCTATCTCTACCAAATGTCCACTGGACATTTGATCACGCCCTGGCGTGATTCTGTTTCGATAATGGAAGAAGTTGATCATGGTTTGAGTTCCTTTAGTTCATTTTTGATCAATAAAATCAATCTTTGTGTCTCCTTTATGTTCTCATATAGCAATACAGCAATAATATTTCTTTGTACAGTTACAGATTTAATCATAGGCAGGTATATTGAGTCTTGTAATAATGCAGGATAATTGTTTGGATAAAGAGGAACATTAAAAGGGTCATTGGGACTAAATTTATCAATCTCATAACTAAAAAGCTTATCAACATAGAATTGTCTATCTGGTTGAAAAGATTCAAAATATTCCATTTCCTCTAGCAGGGTCTTGTATGTTAACTCAAAGAGCTCAACAATATTTTTTCTAAGCGTATCCGAGGTAATTATATTATAGCCAATATTTTTCAAACCTTCATAACCTGCATATGATAATGAAAGATTTGTTCCAGGTTTTCGAGCATTCTGAAAATGTTTATTCAGAGTATCTGAGTAGGTGGCACTTTGCTCCAGAGAATTGATGACGATATCACTCGATCTGTTCCAGTTTGATCTATTTATAGAATCAGAAATCATTCTGTTGAAATTATTCTCTAAGGAAGTCAAAAGCTCTGTTAATACTTTTCGTTCCTGCTTTCTTTCTTTTTTGTATTCATTCCAATTATTAATGCTTAAAGCAATCAGAATCCCTATTACCACAAGTACAATTTCTCCAATGGCATAGCGCGCATATTTCAGCGGTTTGTTGTCATCAGCTAATTGTTTGCGGAGTTTACGAAAAAAGTTAATCATGCGCAGTAGTGACTGGTGGTTACCTTAACAAGGTACTGAAATATTTTATTCCAATAATTTGTATTCCATTAGGCATACCATATAAGTGATGTTATACCAGTAATTGTTAGTTACCTTTTTGCTCTAACTACATCTGTGGAAAGTGCTGTAAAAATTCTGATTTACGAACGAAACAAAGAGGAAAAACAATGTCCTGAAAAACCTTCATTTTATGGGACTTTTCAAAACGATGAAATGATAATGATTTTTTCACTAGGCGTTTTTCCTGGTGCCATAGTCCGCACCATACTATGACAGATGTTTTAGAAGTAGGAGGGTAATAGCCTTTGTTTGTAGAATACTTTTTAAAGTTGAAGCTTAACCAGATGCAACATAAATAAATAGTTGTCTAATTGATGCAGAGGGTCTCGATAAACGTTCCTTTTTCGAGATTTTGTAAGCCATCGCGTCTCGTATCAATACCAACAGATCTTAATTCCACCTTTTGTTTATTTGTACGATTAAAATTTTCAGAACTGATATTCGGTACTTTATACCATTGAATATTAGTGTAGAATTTTAAGGAAGATTTTTATAGCATTGTATTGAATATTTTGGTAACTTTCTAGTGCTTATTTAAATTGAATAGTTCATAACCCATAGTATACATTTATGGAAAATAAAAACCAAGAATCGGAATCCAAACCGACAAAAGGCTTAACCAGGCGAAGTTTCCTCAGAGGTGCCGGATTATCTACTGCAGGTAGCGTATTGTTGACCACAAATGCTTTTGCATTAGACTATAAGGAACAACTTGCTGCGGGGAAGGAATTTGGACCGGAGGCCATGACCATTAAAATGAAAGTCAATGGCATTACGGAGTCCCTTAGCGTGGAACCCAGAACAACATTGGCTTCGGCCTTAAGAGACCATTTAGAACTTACTGGAACCAAGGTCGTTTGTGATCGGGGCTCCTGTTCCGCGTGTACTGTTTATTTGGATGGAAAACCGGTAAATTCATGTATGATGTCTGTTTTTGATGTGGGCGACAAGGAGATTACGACCATTGAAGGTATTGCGAAAAACGGCGAATTACATCCTGTTCAGGAAGCTTTTATCGAGCATGATGCTACCCAATGTGGCTATTGCACACCAGGGATGGTCATGTCTTGTGTGCACCTTTTGGACAATAACACTGATGTTAATTTAGAAGATGTGAAAAAAGCCACACGAGGTAACCTTTGTCGTTGTGGTACCCACCCTCATGTATTTAAGGCTACTTTATCCGCATCAAAAAAAACGATATAAGATGGATACTAGAAAAGAAAAATTCCCATACGGTATTCCCGGGCATAATTTAGGCGAAATAGAGAGGGAAATCCCTATTGAAGAACCACCGGTTTGGCCTGTCAATGATAAATTAAAAGTAATTGGAAAAAGGGTCACAAGAATCGATGCACTCGATAAAGTGACCGGTAAGGCGAAATTTACCTCCGACATGAAATTGCCTGGGATGCTTTATGCGAAGATGCTGCGTTCCAATGTGCCACACGCAGTCATTACATCAATCGATATTTCAAAAGCGAAAAGTCTGTCCGGCGTACATGCCGTTCACTTAATTGAGAATACCCCGAAAGAGGGAGAAGAAAATAAGAAGGGCACATATCCTATGGTAAAATATGTAGGCCAACCGCTGGGTGGTGTCGCTGCCGAAAGCCTGGAAATTGCCAAAGATGCCATAGCACTTATTAAAGTGAACTATGAGGAGAAGCCTTTTGTCATCGATATGGAAGCCGCAATGGAGATCGGCGCACCGATAGTGTTTGATGAACCCATTACCCAACAAGAAGATGGCGGGGATGTTGGTGAAGTACATGATGGGAGCAAGGGCCAAGGGAATGTCAGGGGCCCATCAACAAGTAGTTTTTTTGGTGGACCGAGAGGTGATCTTGAAAAGGGTTTTGCAGAAGCGGATGTGGTAGTGGAAAGAACGTATCGCACCCAAGTTCATACTCACATGCCGCTAGAGACACATGGCGTCGTTGTGGACTGGCAACCTGACGTTATGATGGTTTATACATCTACTCAAAATACAAACAATGTTAGAAATGAGATGGCGAGTGTCTTCAATTTACCGAAAAGTAAGGTACGTGTTGTCTGTGAATTTATGGGCGGCGGATTTGGTGCCAAACACAGTGCCGGAAGTTTTGGACCTATGGCTGCAAATCTTGCCAAAAAAACAGGAAGACCAGTCTGGTTAATGTTAGACCGACAAGAAGAGCATATAGCAGAGGGGAACCGGCCCAGTTCAATACAATATCTAAAAATAGGGGCCAAGAATGATGGTACCTTGACCGGTATTCAGCAGCGTTCCCACGGAACTGCAGGAGTAGGCCTTGGCGCTGGTGTTGGCCGGATCGCTCAAATCCTATATTCCTGCCCCAATTTTGCAACCGAACAATACGATGTATTGACCAATGCGGGGCCTGGAGCAGCTTGGCGTGCACCCGGAAATGTGCAAGGCGCTTTTGGGCTGGAACAGGCGATTGATGAATTAGCGGAAAAACTAAAGATGGATCCATTGAAGTACAGGGATCTTATTGATAAAAGTGAAGTGCGAAAGGTAGAGCGCCAACGTGGGGCTGAACTTTTTGATTGGTCAAGACGGCAATCTGCCGGTAGTGGCAAAGGTACTGTTAAGAAGGGATTAGGAGTAGGACAATCTACTTGGCCACGATTTGTAACCCTTGATTCTTCTGTAGAAATCAAAATACATAACGATGGAGGAGTTGAAGTACGATCAAGTGTCCAGGATATAGGAACAGGTACGAAAACCATTCTTGCCCAGGTAGTTGCCGAGGAAATGGGATTACAGGTAAAAGATGTTAAAGTCAATATTGGGGATACATTTTTCCCTGTCGGGCCAGGTTCTGGTGGAAGTGTGGTAACAGGTTCAATTACCCCTCCGACCCGTAATGCAGCTTTTGAAGCTAAAAAGGTATTATTGAACCTTGTTGCCAAAAAATGGGAAACTGATGCTGCGGAATTGTTTATCGAGGGTGGTCAGGTAGGTCATAAAAAAGATGCCAATCTGAAAATGTCATTTAAAGAGGCAACCAAATTAATGCGGACCAGCCAAATTAGCAAAACTGCAAGTCGTTCAGATGATTACGGTGGCTTTCAACAACCTTGGGGATTAGCCTATGGAGATTTAGGGTCCGTTCAGTTTGCAGAAGTCAGTGTTAATACCGATACGGGATTTGTTAAGGTAGATAAGATAGTAGCGGCTCACAGCTGTGGTAGACCACTAAATATTGGTCAATTAGAAAGTCAGATAAATGGGGGTGTCATCCAAGGTGTATCTTATGCATTATATGAAAATAGGGTGATGGACAAAAGAACGGGCCACATGATGAATGCAAATGTAGATCAGTATAAAGTGCCATTTTCTATGGAAATCCCTGAGATTGAAACCCTAATTGTGGAAGAATATTCAGCGCTTTCTTCAACGGATGCATATGGTATTGGTGAGCCAGCAAATATCGCAACGGCAGCAGCTATTGCTAATGCCGTTTATAACGCTATTGGAGTTAGGATTTATGAAATACCCATTACTCCATCAAGCATTCTTAAAGCATTAAATAAAGTCTCTCAAATATAAAGACATGAATAAATTTAGTTGGTACGAAGCAAAATCTGTTGAAGATGCTCTTCAGCAAGTGAATTCAACAGTATCTGAAGAGCTATATCAGCACACAAATAAAGCAACGGTATTTAAATCTGGTGGTATTGATGTGTTCGACTGGGTAAAAGAAGGACTGCTTCAACCTGAAAAAATCGTCAATATTCGGAATATTCCCGGTCTTGACAAGATAAGTTATGACAAAAAAGAGGGTTTGAGCATAGGATCCAATGTGACCTTGGAGGAAATAGCGTCAAATCCCGAAATTAAAAACAATTATTTGGCACTTCATCAAGCGGTAAATCATGCTTCTACGCCCCAATTGCGAAATATATCAACCTTGGGAGGAAATATAGCGCAGCATAACCGTTGCTGGTATTTTCGTTCTGTCGATCATGAATGCCGCCGTAAAGGGGGAGATACTTGTTTTGCCCGTCATTCTCAAACAGGCGAAAATGAAAATCATGCTATAATTGATAATAGTTCATGTGTAAGTGTTCATGCTTCCTCAATTTCGACTGCACTTATGGCTTTTAATGCCAGCGTCGTTATAATCAATAGTGAGGGAGAAAAGAAAAAAGTCGGCATGGATGATTTCTTCGTTTCCCCAAGCAAGGATCTTGGTATGGAAAACGTCCTTAAGGCAAAGGAACTTATTACAGAAATTATTCTTCCGGCCCCCACAAAAAATACCAGGAGTGCTTATATTAAGCAAGTAGCACGTGAATCTTATGACTGGTCACTTGGAGATGTAGCAGTAGTTTTTGAGATCAGCGGGAATACGTGCCGTACAGCGAGTATTGTCTTAGGCGCGGCTGCTCCGGTACCTTATCGCTCTATGGAAGCTCAGCAGGCTATTGAAAATAAGGCAATTAATGATGAAAATGCGGCGGCAGCCGGGAAGGCGGCTATGGCTGTAGCGCGCCCACTTGCTAAAAATGATTATAAGGTACCTTTATTTGTAGCTAGCATCAAGCAGGCTATTTTAGAAATTTCTTAGCTATGGAAGATACAACACCAGGTAAAAAAGGCATCTGCAAGTTCCTTCGTGCCAGAAATCCATATGGAATGATGGAAGGAGGGGAGAATCCCTGGCACTTATTGGATGATGCCAATACAATTTGTTGGTGCATCAATTCTGCGGGAGCAATGGGCCCTGATAGCGGTTTGGTATCCCCAAAGCATTGTAAGGAAGGCCGGAGTTGTTATGTTCCTGAGGATACAGCTGTTTTGTGATAAGGAACTTCCAACTCTGGGAGTAGATAAGATCTTTCTTTAGTCGGGTCGTGGTTGGATACAATAAGGTTTCTTTTATCCCAAATATTTTATTTGTCAAGCTTTTGCCAAAAAATGCAATGGGGATAAATTAAACTGTCCCAAATAACGGCCATTAAAAAGGACGAATGAAGAAAATTGGGCGCGTCCCATAATAGGTTCGTTTAATGAAACTTGAATCTTTAGTTTCCAAGCTTTAATATTCTTGTTGCCCCTTGTACTACCAGAATAAAAACAATTGTACCGATAATCAAATCAGGCTTGCTTGAATTTAACCAATTAACCATTATTCCCGCCACAATAACGCCCAAATTAATGATTACATCGTTCGATGTGAAAATCATACTTGCCTTCATATGTGCATCTTCTTTGTTTTTGGATTTTTGAAGTAAATACAAACAGATTCCATTAGCAATCAATGCTAATATGGAAACGACCACCATTGTAGTAAAGTCAGGAAGTTTTTCTGCTCCAAAAAAACGCCTCAATACTTCCATAAATCCCATTATAGCAAGTGTAATCTGAAAATAGCCTGCGGTTTTTGCAATTCTTTTTTTCCGAACCAAAGTCCCACCAACTGCGAAAAGGCTGATTCCATAGACAAACGAATCCGCTAGCATGTCCAGACTATCAGCAACGAGCCCCATTGATTTGGAGATTAAACCAGTTGTCATTTCTATTAAAAAGAAAGCAAAATTGATTCCGAGAACAGTCCACAGCAGGTTCTTTTGATTTGAACTTTCTTCAAACTCTGTTTGGTCGGTTTGTTCTGTTAAAAGTTTACGCCCGCCTAAATTCAATTTTGCAATCGATTTTTCGATTCGCTCAATCTCCCCATCGTGGAAAATGGTCAGTTTTCTGTTAGTAATATCAAAGTCTAGATTTTTGATAGCAGAAATCGAGTCCAATTTCATCCGGATCAAGTTTTCTTCCGAGGGGCAATCCATATTTGAAATATAGAATGTTGTTTTCTCCATCGATTTTTTTAGACCAATTTTATAATCATAGCATATAAAAATAATCATTAATACTTGCAGTCCCTTAAAACGGCCATATAATAAGACTACTTTTCCAAAACATAAAATCTATTGTAGAGTGTCCCATAAAGGGTGAATTAATCAGAATATTAAAAGAGACCATTAATGGGACACAAGAAGTACATTTAAACGATAGCAAAGTAGAAAGTAAAACAGAGGCATTCCAATGTGAATTGACAGGAATAGATTTGCTGACGGCAATTACCCTTCCAAATTCAGAGGAAATAGCTAGCCCATAACTGATATTATACCATAAATTGTTAGTTACATATTTGCCCTAACTACATCTGTGGGAAGTGCTGTAAAATATTCATAAAATAAATCTACCCCATCTTTTGAAGAATAGAACAGATTAATTACTCCCAAGACATAGTTCTGTCTAGATAACTGAAATTAATACCCATTTAGCGGACCACTCCTTTATGAACATCAAAAATGAAATATCTTTGCACTCATAAGTAGGATATCATCAAGCGCTATTTTCAGATAGGTGACATTGCATGTCATGTATTATACTTCATTGGATATTTACTTTTGCCTAAAATATTTATTATGAAACATTTTATT
>CAZHWD010000235.1:0-1695 GCA_964536335.1 uncultured Eudoraea sp.
ATTTGCCACCAAAAATATAATGTTGTGAATCACTACAAACTCAACATTATGGAGCAAGATATTAAGAAATTTCATTCCGGGAAACCAATTATTTGCCAATTGTTATCCTTAATACCAGATTTTATCTTCAGCGATACTGTGCAAGCGACAGGTTCAGATCATTATTATAAGCATATGATGAGTAAAGACCACTTTGTTTGCCTGTTTTATGCTGTCTTGACCAGAAACGGAAGTCTACGTGAAGTATGTAAGAATATTATGTTGCTGGGTAAAAAGTTAATGTATTACGGTTTAGGCCAAATGCCATGTAAAAGTACCTTGTCAGATGCTAATAGAAATCGCGACAGTGACTTTTTTGGATCACTCTACCTGAATTTATATCTGCACTACAAGTCATATCTATTGGATCATAGCTTTAGTTTGCCGATTGGCGGGGAAGTTGATGCTTCCAAGGTAGAAATATTCGACTCAACAACAGTGACTTTGTTTAAAGAGATATTAAAGGGGGCCGGGCGAAAGACCAAAGGTGACAAAAAGAAAAAGGGTGGCATAAAAGCATTCACAAAAATGAATTTGCTGGAGAATGTACCCAACTTTGTTTGTTTCAAGGCTGCAGCATGCAATGAAAACTCGTTTTTGAAGTCAGTAGAATTAGAAGAAGGCTCAATTGCAGTTTACGACAAAGGGTTTAATAAATACTGGTATTTCTCCGAATTGACGCAGAGCAATATAGGCTTTGTTACCCGATTAAAGGATAATGCTCGATATACCGTATTGCATACAAATGATGTGTATGATGAGCCAGACATCTTATCAGATCAGGTAATCGCACTGAAATACAGGCATTTGAAAGTTCCTCGGACAGTAACCCTGCGATTGGTAAGGTATAAAGACCCTGTAAGTGGTGAAATTCTGCGTTTCCTGACTAACCTTATAGAGCTAAAACCCTTGACCATATCCCTGCTATACAAGAACAGATGGGTCATAGAAGTGCTTTTTCGGCAGATTAAACAGAATTTTGAGGTCAAGTATTTTTTGTCGGACACAGAAAACGGGATCAAGTCGCAAATATGGGTGGCCATGATACTAAATTTGCTTTTTACCGTACTACATAAAATGACAAAAGGCGCAGAAGATTTTTCCACAATGGTTGCCTTGGCAGCCAAAAACTTATGCTCCTATGTTAATCTGGTGATGTTTTTGAAAATGCCACAAACCTATTGCAACGCACTTTATAAAAGAGAAATTAGAAATATCCAATTAAACTTGTTTCATGAAACAGGTGGGGGTTAGTTTTGAGTTTGGATTAAAAAGATTCCCCTAGCCAATGGATTCAATAGTTTTCCCCTAAATTTGAATTATCTCGGACGACAGTAATTTTTTTTATAATATATGAGATTATTTTTATCTTTCTTATTCCTGATACTACAGATAAGCTATGCCTATGCACAACCCTCCAATGATGATTATGCAAATGCAATAGACGTTTCTAGCCTCATCAACAGCTGCTCAATCGATGGAATCTATACAACCAGCAGTGCAACTTCTGATTTAAATGCGGCATCCTGCTGGAACACCTCACCAAATTACAACGTCTGGTTCAAGTTCCAGGCCACAACCACGAACATGAAAATCACCATCGATCGAGATGGGAATTCTTCCGGCAAAGGAAACATCAGGTATACGCAGGCAGCA